>NZ_JBHTZD010000026.1:0-13615 GCF_042790455.1 Streptomyces sp. NPDC056734 | reverse complement strand
CGCCCGCCCATCGGGGCCCGGGCAGCCCCTCTGGGCGCAGAAGGAACGCTTCCGCAGGGGCCAGGGCCCGGACGGCCCCGCCACGGGGCCGACGCCGGGTTCCCGGAAGGGCCACGACCGCCGGACGGGCCGCCGTGGACGGTGTTTCGCGTCACCGACACACCGCCCGACCAGCGGCGGGCGCAGGCAGCCCTTCCGGGCCTGTCAAGGGGCCCTGCCCGTGCTTGCTTCCCGTGCTTGCTCGGTTTCTCCGGGTCCCGGGCCCCGTCCCTCGTGCTAGGCGAGGCCCAGGCGGGTTGCCGCGATGGTCGCGTCCACCGGGACCGTGACCGGCTGGGGGGCGCCGGCGACGGCCCAGTCGGGGTCCTTGAGGCCGTTGCCGGTGACCGTGCAGACGATGCGCTGGCCGGGGTCGACGTCGCCGCGCTCGGCGGCCTTCAGCAGACCGGCGACGGACGCGGCGGAGGCGGGCTCCACGAAGACGCCCTCCTGCGCGGCCAACAGCCGGTAGGCGCGCAGGATCTCACGGTCCGTCACCTCGTCGATGAACCCGCCGGACTCGTCGCGGGCGGCGAGGGCGAGGTTCCAGGAGGCGGGGTTGCCGATCCGGATGGCGGTGGCGATGGTCGACGGGTCCTTGACGATCTCGCCGCGCACGATCGGCGCGCTGCCGGACGCCTGGAACCCCCACATGCGGGGCGTCTTCGCGGCCACGCCGTCGGCGGCGTACTCCTGGTAGCCCTTCCAGTAGGCCGTGATGTTGCCCGCGTTGCCGACCGGCAGGACGTGGATGTCGGGCGCGTCGCCGAGCATGTCCACGATCTCGAAGGCGGCCGTCTTCTGCCCCTCGATCCGTACCGGATTGACCGAGTTGACCAGGGCGACGGGGTAGTTGTCGCTGAGCGCGCGGGCGAGCGTGAGGCAGTCGTCGAAGTTGCCGTCGACCTGGAGGATCTTCGCGCCGTGGACGAGGGCCTGGCCCATCTTGCCGAGCGCGATCTTGCCCTGCGGGACGAGCACGGCGGACACCATGCCCGCGCGCACCGCGTACGCCGCCGCGGAGGCGGACGTATTGCCGGTGGAGGCACAGATGACGGCCTGCGCCCCCTCCTCCTTGGCCTTGCTGATCGCCATGGTCATGCCGCGGTCCTTGAAGGACCCGGTCGGATTGGCGCCCTCCACCTTGAGGTGGACCTCGCAGCCCGTGCGCTCGGAGAGCACCTGCGCGGGCACGAGGGGCGTGCCGCCCTCACGGAGCGTCACGACCGGCGTGGTGTCGGAGACGGGCAGCCGGTCCCGGTACTCCTCGATGATTCCGCGCCACTGGTGGGTCATTGCTGGTTACTCTCCTTCAACCCGCATGATGCTGGCGACACCCCGCACGGTGTCCAGCTTGCGCAGCGCCTCGACGGTCCCGGAGAGGGAGGCGTCCAAGGCCCGATGGGTGACGACGACGAGAGATGCCTCGCCGTCCTTGCCCTGCTGCCGGACGGTGTCGATGGAGACCCCGTGCTCGGCGAAGACCGTGGCCACCTGGGCGAGGACGCCCGGTTTGTCGGCCACGTCAAGGCTGATGTGGTAGCGCGTGACGACCTCACCCATGGGCGAGACGGGCAGCGCGGCGTACGCCGACTCGCCGGGCCCGGTGGACCCGCTGAGCCGGTTGCGGCAGACGGCGACGAGGTCGCCGAGGACGGCGGAGGCGGTGGGGGCGCCGCCGGCCCCGGGCCCGTAGAACATGAGCTGCCCGGAGGCGTCGGACTCCACGAAGACCGCGTTGTACGCCCCGCGCACGGAGGCGAGCGGGTGGGTCAGCGGAATCATGGCGGGGTGCACGCGCGCGGTGACCGAGCCCCCGTCGGCGGCCCGCTCGCAGATGGCGAGCAGTTTGATGGTGCAGCCCATCTCCTTGGCGGAGGCGAAGTCGGCTGCGGTGACCTCGGTCATGCCCTCGCGGTAGACGTCGTCGAGGCGCACGCGCGTGTGGAAGGCGATCCCGGCGAGGATGGCGGCCTTGGCGGCGGCGTCGAAGCCCTCGACATCGGCGGTGGGGTCGGCTTCCGCGTACCCCAGCGCGGTGGCCTCGTCGAGCGCCTCCTGATATCCGGCGCCCGTCGAGTCCATCTTGTCGAGAATGAAATTGGTGGTCCCGTTGACGATCCCCAGGACCCGGTTCACCTTGTCCCCCGCGAGGGACTCGCGCAGCGGCCGGATCAGCGGGATGGCACCGGCGACGGCGGCCTCGTAGTACAGATCCTTGCCGTGCTCCTCGGCGAGGGCGTGCAGCGCGGCCCCGTCCTGGGCGAGCAGGGCCTTGTTGGCGGAGACGACGGAGGCGCCGTGCGCGAAGGCGGTGGTGATCAGCGACCGGGCGGGCTCGATCCCGCCGATGACCTCGACGACGACGTCGATGTCGCCGCGTTTGACGAGGGCGGTGGCGTCGGTGGTGATGAGCGCGGGATCGATGCCGTCCCGCACCTTCCCGGGCCGCCGCACGGCGACCCCGGCCAGCTCCACCGGGGCGCCGATCCGCTGGGCGAGGTCTTCGGCGTGCGTCGTCATGATGCGGGCCACCTCTGAGCCGACCACTCCACAGCCCAGCAGCGCCACCTTCAGCGGACGCGTACGCATCATCCGACCTCGTTTCCCTCTTACATCCGTTTACCGGCTGGCTTCTCAGGGTCTCACCAGTCCGGGCCCCACCAGTCTCACTCACCGGACGGGACTTTCTGCCCCTGGTCCGGATCGTGAGACATCTATTTCATTTCGGCGGGACGGGAAACAGGAGATCTTGCACACCGTCTTCCACACGGTCCCGGCACCCCGGAATTCCGCCGCGGTTCACCGCGGTGTCAGCCGACATCGAGCCGCAGCAGATCCTCCTCGGTCTCCCGCCGGACGACGACCCGCGCCTGTCCGTCGCGCACGGCGACGACGGGCGGCCGGGGCACATGGTTGTAGTTGCTGGCCATGGACCGGCAGTACGCCCCGGTGGCCGGTACGGCGATCAGATCCCCCGGCGCCAGGTCACCGGGCAGGAAGGCGTCCTTGACGACGATGTCGCCACTTTCACAGTGCTTGCCGACGACCCGGGCCAGCATCGGCTCGGCGTCGGAGGCACGGGAGACGAGGGCGACGCTGTACTCGGCGTCGTAGAGCGCGGTGCGGATGTTGTCGGACATGCCGCCGTC
The DNA here is from genome assembly GCF_042790455.1 of Streptomyces sp. NPDC056734. Taxonomy (NCBI): domain Bacteria; kingdom Bacillati; phylum Actinomycetota; class Actinomycetes; order Kitasatosporales; family Streptomycetaceae; genus Streptomyces; species Streptomyces sp. NPDC056734. Next base: position 10,424 of record NZ_JBHTZD010000026.1, on the reverse strand, counting down.
GACGGAGACGTACGTCCGCAGCCCGTCGAGCGGCTTGACCGTGCCCACCTCGTACAGCGTGAAGGCGGTCGGGCCGACGATGGCCCGCCCGGGCTCGACGGAGATCCGGGGCGTGCGCAGCCGGGCCCGGTCGCACTCGCGGGAGACGATCTCGTGGAGCGCCTTGGCGATCTCGTGCGGCTCGCGCGGATCGTCGTCGCTGGTGTACGCGATCCCGAGCCCGCCGCCGAGATCGATCTCGGGCAGCTCGACGCCGTGCTCGTCACGGACGTCCTTGAGCAGGCCGATCACGCGGTGCGCGGCGACCTCGAAGCCGGACATGTCGAAGATCTGCGATCCGATGTGCGAGTGGATCCCGATCAGCTCAAGACCGTCGAGCCGGAGCGCCCGCCGCACGGCCTCGGCCGCCTGTCCGCCGGCCAGCGGAATACCGAACTTCTGGTCCTCGTGCGCGGTGGCGATGAACTCGTGGGTGTGGGCCTCGACCCCGACGGTGATCCGGATCTGCACCCGCTGCCGGACGCCCAGCTCCTGCGCGATGTGCGCGACCCGCACGATCTCCTGGAAGGAGTCGAGCACGATCCGCCCGACCCCGGCCTCGATGGCCCGGCGGATCTCGGCGACGGACTTGTTGTTCCCGTGCAGCGCGATCCGCTCGGGGGGCATCCCGGCGGACAGGGCGGTGGCCAGCTCCCCGCCCGAGCAGACATCGAGGTTGAGCCCTTCTTCCCGCAGCCACCGCACGACGGCCCGCGAGAGAAACGCCTTGCCGGCGTAGAAGACATCGGCGTCCGCCCCGAAGGCATCGCGCCAGCCCCGCGCCCGGGCCCGGAAATCCGCCTCGTCCAGCACATACGCGGGCGTCCCGAACTCCTCCGCGATACGCGTGACGTCGATCCCCCCCACCTCGACCACCCCGTCGTCACCCCGGACGACGGTCTGCGCCCATACCTTCCCGTCGAGCGTGTTGAGATCGGCGGGCGGCGCCGAGTAGTGCCCCTCGGGGAGCACATCGGCGTGACGGGGCCCGGCGGGATGCGCGGAACGGCTCATGTCTTTTCGTCGTCTCTGTGTGTCTGATCGATGTGTCTGATCGATGTGACGGATCGGTGATCTGTGGGTCTGATCGGGGCGGCCGATCGGTGGGCCTTGAGTCTCGTGGCTTGTGTCTTGTGGCTTGTGTCTTGCTGTCTTGTGTCGGAAATTCTCAGAGGTGGTCGGGGGCGTCGATACCGAGCAGGGAGAGGCCGCCGGCCAGCACCGCCCCGACGGCCTCGACAAGAGCGAGCCGGGCGCGGTGGGTGGCCGAGGGTTTCTCCCCGCCCCGTGGCAGCACCCCGGGCAGCACCGGCATGACAGCGTCCGCGACCACGACGAGGTGCCGGGCGAGCCGGGAGGGGTCGTGGTGGGTGGCGGCGGCGGCGAGCACCCGGGGGTAGTCGGAGACCCCCGCGAGGACAGGGACGACAGGACCGCAAGACCCCCCGCCCACGCCGATGACGTCACCGGCCACGGCATCGAACCCCAGATCGGCGGCGTTGCCGCTGAGCGCGCGGGTACGGGCATGGGCGTACCGCACCCGGAACAACGGATTGCTCTCACGCTGGACCAGATGCTCGCCCCCGATCCGGGGCCGGTCGTGGGGCGCCGGGTACAGCAGCGCCCAGCGGCCGGCGTCGGCGCCTAGAACGAGTGGATCGGAGGGGGCGGGGACGGGCCGTAGGACGACATCGGGGTGGCCGTGGAGCTGATGGCCGGTGGCCCCCGTCTCGACACCGACACCCTGGGACCGCAGAATCCGCGCGACGGAATCCATGACGACGAGGGCGCGGATTTCCTGGGCGGCGTGAAGCCGGACTACCTGGCCGGTGGCCTGACCGACATGCCCGTACCGCACCCCGCTCCGCAGTACCTCGGACACAAGCCCCCCCGACCCGGCAAGCGAGAAGTTGAGAAACCCGGGCCCGGTGACGACGACATCCCGAATCCCGTCATCGGCCCGAAGCAGATGCGGGGAGAGGATCTCAGCGACCCGACGGGCGCTCTGCCCGGCCGGCCGGGCCAGCTGAAGGGCGATATTGGTGGCGTACTCCCCGCGCCCCCCGGCACCCGGCACCGTGACCACGGCCCGCTCGGGCACCGCCACCTTCAGCTCCCCCGTCACCACAGCACTGCGCACCGCGCGCAGCACGGTACGGGACAGCTCGACTGGGGTCACGGGACAAGCGTAGGGGAGGAGGGGGGTGGGTAGGCGAGCTGATTCGCCTGATGGTCCGGGATGTGGACGCCGGGGCGGTGGGGGCAGGGTGCGACGCCGGAACGCCCGGCGACTGTGACACCCGACGCTGACACCCGAAATCCGAACCGTCAGCCGCCGCCCCGCCCGGGTTCCCCGGAGACCGCTCCCCCCGTACCCGGGAAAGCCCCCTCGACCAGACCTCTCCCCTGTTCCTCCGCGCGACTGCGCCGCAGCTCGACGAGCCCTCGAACGAGCCGCACCAGCTCATTGGGCTCGAAGGGCTTGGCGAGAAAAGCGTCCACACCCACGTCGAGACCACTGTCGGCCTCGTACTGAGTGCACGCGCTGACGACGGCGATGGGGAGATCGCGGGTACGGGGGTCCGCGCGGAGCCGGCCGGCGGTACGGAGGCCGTCGAGCCGGGGCATGACGACATCGAGTGTCACGACATCGGGCTGCACTTCATGAACGACATCCAGACACTCGACACCATCGGCCGCGGTCACCACCTCGAAACCCTCCAGTTCGAGGTTGACCCTGATCAGCTGCCGGATGACCTTGTTGTCGTCCACAACAAGCACCCGGCCCGAGGCGCCTGGCACAACTCGAGAGTAGGTCGGCACCGGCCACCGCGTCCGAGTTTTCCCCACTTCCAACCCCTGAGGGCGACGCCCGCCCCTCTCCCGCCCCACAAAACGCGTTCCTGACCACCCCAGGTGAGCTGGTAGTGTTCTACCCGTCGCCGCGAGCGAACAACTCCGCGCCCGACACGCCCCCGTAGCTCAGGGGATAGAGCAACGGCCTCCGGAGCCGTGTGCGCAGGTTCGAATCCTGCCGGGGGCACTCCGGGAAACGCTCCCGACCTGCAGAAATACAGGTCGGGAGTTTTTGCGTACCTGCCAAAACACACACGGTCAGTTGACCGTTGCTCCTTTCGGTCGGCGCAGCCTCTCCGACGTCGGACTCCTTCTCGTCCGCTGACACGAATCCGCAGGTCAACGGGCATTCGCCGGGCGTCCATTGACCACCGTCGCCGCTGGAACAGCAGTCGCGGTGCCGCGAGGCGACTTCAAGTTCAGCCCTTCATCAGACTCCTTCTGACCTGCCGAAATGTGGCTGACACCACACCAGAACGCAAACGGTCTGGAGGGTCGTTGCTCATTGACTGAAACGCCGGGCCGACACCTCTCAGATCCATCACGGGGAGATCAGATGCCCGAGAATCGCATGCAAGTTCGTCAACCGCGACTAGCTTCCTGACCAGAGATCGGTGATGAAACCGTCGCCCTTGCCACTCCGCTGCGAAGTGGGGGGATCGTACTGGTGGGCTCGCGTCTTCACCTGTCACCGTTCTCCGTGGAACCCATCCGGCTGGTGACCTTCCGTGATCTCCAGCGGCGTATCGGCCCCAGTTCCGCCGGTCTCGTTGCGGGGGCGGCTGGTGGTCTTGTCTGGTAGCCGAGAGCCTGAGCGACGACGGGTGCGGGCAGTTCGAGGAGTTCCTGCCGGATGGCGGCTCCGCGGGCGGCGGCGATCGGGATTCCGGCCTTGTGTAGGAGCGCGGGGAGGTGGTCGACCCAGCCGAGTTGGCAACGGCGGCAGACGCGGTAGCCCACGGCGAACGGGTGGTCCTCCTCGCCCTCCAGGTTTGCCGCGCGCCGGCGCCAGCCGTCCCGCTCGGTGATGGTGTCCTGCCACGGTGAGTCCACCGGGGGAACCGGGGCCATCCCTTCCGTCGGCCGTACCGGCCCCGGCTGAGGCGCAGCAGCAGCTCGCGCCGCCACCGGCCCTTGTCGACGCGCTGCACCTCGTACGTCCGGCCAGCCAACTGCCGGGCCGCCGCCCGCCTCTCCTCCTGACTCGTCATGCCGCTGGTCACGGTTCGCGCCGCTCAGCAGTCATCTCGTCGGCAAGGAACGTCAGCTCCCACGCCTGCTGGTGCAGCGTCTCCACGATCTTTTCGAGCTTCTTCTCTCGCTTCGGCCGTCCCGGCTCCCGCGCTCGTCCTCGTCGGCCTCGCGGAGGAACCGGGCCAGCTGTTCCAGGGCCGCTGCACCGATCTTGAGGTGGCTCATCGGCTCCAGGTCCGCCTCTGCCACCGGCTCGTGCCGGGTGTGCGCACGGGGTGTTTCACAAAGGCACAAAGATGCAGCGCGTGCAGCACATCCGCCCTCCCGCACCCCTGTCCAAAGCGGGACTTCGGCGGGTGTACTGAAAAGGAGTCACCTGCCTGGTCCGGGTGCCCGAGCCAGGAACTGCCGGTGCCGATCCCCCCCGTACCGAAACCCGAGAGTGTGGTGGACACACATGCAACGGCCTTCCGCGTACCAGTGCCCGGCCACCCTCCTGGCGGTGATGGCTCCAGCCGGGCAGGTGCCGGCGGCCGACGAACTGGCCTGGCCCGACAGGCAGGTCATGGCCTGCTCTGCCGCGCCGATGGCCCCGGGGCGCTCGGTACTGCGGACCATCCTGCGGTCACGGGTCCCGTCCGGTTGCCGACGGACGGGACGGGCAGTGGATCCCGGGCCGCTGTCGGCGCTACCTCCGTGAGCAGGCAACCGTCGGGGGGAAAGCCCCCGGCACGGAGGGATCCAGTGGTGAGGCCGCGGTGGGAGCGGCCCCGGACACCTGCCCATGCCCCACCGCGGAAGCCGTCGTGGACCGTGGGCCCGAAGACGACAAGAGGTGAGAGCACGTTGACTGCTCCCCCGAACGCATGGACGGTGGCTACAGCACCCGGCGCGCTGCCGTTGCTCGGCCACGCCCTGAAACTACGCAGTGCTGAACGGCTTCTGGGTTTCATGGCCTCGCTTCCGGCTCATGGCGACCTGGTGCAGGTCCGGATCGGCCGATGGCGGGGTTACGTGGTCTGCCATCCCGACCTGGTGCACCAGGTACTGGTGGACGACTCCGTTTTCGACAAGGGAGGACGCCTCTTCGACAAGGTGCGGGAGGTGCTGGGCAACGGTGTCGGGACCTGCCCGCACCGGGAGCACCGGCAGCAGCGCCGGTCGTTGCAGCCCGCGTTCCACCGGGACCGCCTGCCCGCCTACGCGGAGGTGATGACCGAACAGATCGCCGATCTCCTGAGCAGTTGGCGGGACGGCCAGAGCATCGATGTGGTCACCCAGATGCGCACCCTCTCCAGCCGCACCCTGGCCCGCACCCTGTTCACCGCCGAGTACGCCTCCGAGGCCGTCGCGGCCATGGAGCAGTCCCTCCCCGACCTCATGCGTGGGATCTACCGGCACCTGTTCACTCCGTCGGCGGTATTGCAGCGGCTGCCCACGCCGGTCAACCGTCGTTTCCAGCGTGCCATGATCCGTACCCGCTCCGCGGTCATCCGTGCCGCGCGAGACTACCGGGCCGCCGGACAAGACCATGGTGACCTGTTCTCCACCCTGCTGACCGCTCGTGACGAACACGGCCGCCCGCTGACCGACACCCAGATCTGCGACCAGATCGTCACCGTCATGATGGCCGGTATCGACACCACCGCCAATGCTCTGGCCTGGTCCCTGCACCTGCTCACCGAGCATCCCGGCATCTGGCAACGGCTCCACACCGAAGCCGACAGGGTTCTGGACGGCCGCGCCGCCACCTGGACCGACCTGCCCCGCCTCGATCTGACCACCCGCGTCCTGACCGAGACCCTGCGTCTCAATCCACCGGTCTGGACCTTCACCCGCGCCACCACCACCGACACCGACAGTGCCGGGCACCCGCTCCCGGCCGGCACCACCGTCATCATCAGCCCGTATGTCATCCACCGCCGCCCCGACCTCTATCCCGACCCCGAGCGCTTCGACCCCGACCGCCCCCTGTCGGCGCCCCGTCACGCCAGCATCCCCTTCGGCGGCGGGGCCCACAGGTGCATCGGCGACACCTACGCGGTCACCCTGGCCACGCTCACCCTCTCCACCCTTGCCAGCCGCTGGCACCTCGAAGCCACCACCCGGCAACCGGTCTCTCCGGCACCTCACGCAACTCTGGTTCCGAAGTCCCTGCACCTGCGAGTCCGGAGCCGCGCCCACAACCAGGTAAGTGAAAGGTCACCACAATGACCGATCAGGTCACCCCCACCGCCGTCGGAGCGGTCTACGACGAGATCACCACCCCCCTCACACCCATTCTTGGCGGCAGTGTCCACGTCGGATACTGGGACGGCCCCCTGGACACCGCCACGGTCGAGCAGGCCGCCGACCGGCTCACCGGCCTGGTCGCGGGCCGTCTGTCCGCCGGGCGGGGAGGAAGCGTCCTGGACATCGGCTGTGGGAGCGGGAAGCCCGCGGCACAGATCGCGGCATCCCTGGGCGTGCACGTCACCGGCATCACCGTCAGCCGCAATCAATGGGAAATCGCGCGATCCCACCCCCAGCCGGTCGCGGGGGGCGGTACCGAGTTCCACCTGGCGGATGCGATGCGCCTGCCCTTCGACGACGGCACCTTCGACGCCGCCTACGCCATCGAATCCCTCCTCCACATGTCCGACCCCACGGCCGCGCTCGCCGGCGCAGCCAGGGTCCTGCGTCCCGGATCCTGTCTGGTCATCGCCGATCTGTACCTCGACGACCCGGTCGACGACCACACGGCCGACATCATCAGGACGGCCTCCGAGTTGTTCCAGATCTCGCATATCGCCACCGCCGACCAGTGGCGGCAGCAGATCCACCGCGCGGGCCTGGACCTGGTGGACTTCACCGACGTACGCGCCCATGTCCACCGCTCCTACGGGCTTATCGCGGAGTTCATCCGGACCGCGGGCCAGCCCCCTGGAGTCCAGGCCTCGGAACAACTCGTCGCCCTGGCGGAAGCGACCGAGGCATTCGGAGCCCTGCCCCGCCTCGGCTACGCGCTGATGACGGCGATCCTGCACTGACCAGCGGAGGAGCACCGACCCATCCATCTCACAGAAGCGGGCATGCTTCCGGTCCCCACCAGCTACTGAGGTTGCAGGCGTGGTGTCGTCCGTGTGAGTCCCGTCGCGGTGAGGCGTCCTCCGACGACGCCACCGCGGTACTGCGGCCTCGGTCTACTGGGGGCTCGTCTATTTGACCGTCGCCAGTTCCTCGTGGAGCTCATCATTGATGACCGTGTGTGATCGCCAGCTACGTATCGGCTCCAGATTTCCCCGTCCTCGGATCCCAGGCGGGCGAGTCTTGTCTGCTCGTTTGGCTTCGTAGCTGTCGGACCGGCAGAGCCTCATGACGGGTGGTCTGTTGGGGGTCTGGTGGCAGCCATGATTCCAATGGAACATTCGGATGCATGGGGAAAAGCGAAAGCCGTCAGCCGTGGCCCACCTTCGTGGCCTGTGTCCGCCGACATCGAATCCAGTCCGTGGGATCCTTTGCCATCCAACGCAGTCGCCGCAGGTCAATGCGCTAGTGAGCAAGGACCGCCTCACGAACGACCCTGCCGATCAAGTTAGTCGCCTCAGGTCAGCGCATAGCGGACGACTGGATTGGCTGTCCAAGGACAGCCTGATGGCTTTGTACGCGAGTCACGGTTCTGGCTCAACTTCTGTGACGCGGCCACTCCGAGTGACGTCCGGATCTCTTCGAGCAGTATGTGAAGTCGCCCGAAAATGGCCCGGCGGCCCCTTGGTTGGGCTGACAGTTCGGGGCCGCCGTGGAAGAGGTCGTGCTCCTGCTCAAGGCGTTGTTGTTCCCGTAGATCGCGGACGTCGCAGTGCTGTCGGTGGACGTGAACATCGAGATAGTGCGCGTTGATGCGCAGTGCATCGCGAACGGCGCCCTGTGCCCGGTGTACGTGGTCGCCGGCTCGGGCGAGGAGCCAGGGGGTGACGTCGTCGGCGAGGTAGGCGGTGAGTGCGGTGCGTGCGTGCCCTCCGCCGAAGGTGCCGCTTGAGGTGGCGAAGACGGCGGTCATGCTCTTCAGCGCCTCGACCTCGCTGTGGCCCACACGGCGGTCGGCCATGACGCCGACGCGGCGGACCGAGGTCCGCGCGAGAAGGTCTTCCCAGCCCGGGGGCCGCGAGGGCGTTGAGGCTGTAGACGTCCGCGCCGAGGACTTGTCCTCGGCTGGGGTCGAGTTGGCTGTGGGTGAGCTTGGCCAGATGGTGCACAGGGGTCCCTCCCAGGACCAGTCCGGTGTGCGGGCGGGGGCGCGGGTCAGACCTGACGGTGTAGGGGTTCAGGAGATCGTTGACGCGGTGGCACCGGGAGAATCTTGACGGTTCCAGATGTTGATTGACGGTTCCAGGAGATCCTTGTCAGGAGCGGCGGGTCGTGGCCCGGAGGTGGCTGATGCGGTTGCTGCTCTTCCGCGCGTGAGTGCCGATCTCGATGTCGTTGTGGAGCACGCGGAAGACGGTGTCCTCGGTAGTGATGACCACGGTCTTGCCGACGTGGGCTCTGCCGACCCGCAGGCGCTGGCCTCCGACCTGGGTGATGCCGTCGGCCGGGATCTTCCGGATGACCTTGACAGGGCCCTGGGGCATCGGTGGGAGCGGCTCGGTGGTCGACCGGGCGCCGTTGAGCCGCGCGGCCTGAGGGGGTGTGATGGCGAGCGCGGCTTCGTCAGGCGCTGGGTGATGCCGTTCTCGCGGCAGATCCGTTCGAACATCACCTCGGCCGGGAACTGCTTGGTGAAGCGGCCCGTGAACTGCTTGCCGTTGTCGGTCAGCACCTCGGAGGAGACACCGTAGCGGCCCATCGCGTCCGTGAACGCCTGGCAGTCCGCCCGCGCGGACTGCTCGACGATGACCTGGGCGATCACCAGGAACCGCGAGTGGTCGTCGATGCCCGTGACCAGCTTGCACTCACGCCCGTCGGCCAGGAACACCCCGCCCATGATGTCGATCTGCCACAACTGCATCGGGGCATCCCTCTGCCATCGCTTGTACGTACGGCGATGACGCTGTTCCTGCTGCTGCACCAGGGCGCTGCGTACCCGCACCCGGTAGACCGTGCTGCGGCCCGGTGCGCCGGGAATGCCCCGGACCTGCAGTTCGTGAGCGATCCGCCGCGGACCCCAGCGCGGATGCGCGCGTCGCAGCTCGCAGACCAGCGCCTCGGCCTGTGATGGAAGTCGGGTCGGAGATGTTCTCGGCCGCCGCGACCGCTCGGCCAGGCCCTCGTAGCCCTCGGCCTTGAACCTGCGTATCCAGGTGTGCAGTGACTGGCGCGGCGTGCCGTACTGGCGCCCGACCTCGGCCACCGTGCCGCCTGAAAACACCTCCTGCACCGCTCGATGCCGGTGCTCCACCCCCCGCTGCCAGTCGTCGACAACCGGAACCTGAGTCTCATCAGTCACATATGAAGCATCAGCCACACACTGTCAAGAATGAAGAGAAACCGTCACTGATGTGATGGCTCCAGGATGTAGGCGGACGCGGATGGGTACCCGAGAGCCAGCGCGTGGCTGTCGAGCCGTACACCGTCAGGTCGTGACCGTGGTCGGACGCCACGGAGGAGACGGCGTGGGCGAGCTGGGTCGCGTTCCATCCAGCCTCCTCAAGCAGCCGTGCGAGCCGTGCGTTGGGTTGCTGAGAGGACACCGCTCTTCCCCGTTCTCAGCCCTCGCTCAAGATGATCCGGATGCAGCGCCTTTCACAAGGGCGCAAAGTCGCAGCACACACAGCACGTTCGCGCACCAAACCCCCTACACAGGGCAGGACTTCGGGGGATGTACTGAAGGAGAGGTACCCGTCTGGATCGGTCCCTCAATCCCGGCACGCCACCGAGGGCGGCCTCTGTTCGCGCGGCCTTCCTCGGCAGTGACGAACTGCCGGTGCCGATCTCCCCTACCCAAAGCGAGGTAGACAGGCATGTCTCGGTCTCCCGTGTCCTGGTACGCCGCCGCCCCTGCGGTGGCACTACCCGCCGGTCATGTGCTGGTGGCCAACGAACTGTCCTGGCCCGATGGGCGTGTCACGGCCTGCTCTGCCGCACCGATGGTCGCGGGATCGCTCAGCGCCGCGGACCACCGGGTGGTCACGAGCGCGGTCCGCCTGCTGGAGGAAGGGCCGGGCAGCGGTCTCCGGGCTGCTGTCACCTGGACCGGAGCGAGTGCCGACCGGGCCGGAGAAGCCGTTGACGTGGAGGGTTCTGGCGACGTGGCCGTGGTGGTGGCGGCTTCCGGGACGGCCCTGCGGCCGGTGGTGGGGGAGGCCGTGGAGTCCTGGGCGCGGGTCATGGGGCCCCGGACGGTCCTGCTGGCCTCT
>NZ_JBHTZD010000025.1:0-105627 GCF_042790455.1 Streptomyces sp. NPDC056734 | reverse complement strand
CGGCGGACTCGCTGGCCAGCGGTGTCTCGGTGGCGTCCCAGACACAGACGGCGCCCCGCGCCTGGGCGTCGGTGAACGTCTCCAGCGGTGAGAGGTCGAGCAACTCGCATACGGAAGGCGGGATCTCATGGATGAGGGCGCTCATCAGCCCGCCTCTCGGGGCGGCTGGGCGATAACGCGGTGCATGTCGGCGCTCCTTCGCAGCGTTGTCCACACCCCGGGGCCGTTCACGGCCCGTGGGCACTCCGGGTGGTCATTTAGAGAGTTCCAGCGCCGGCACCCACCGTCACGGGCTGCCCTGACCAACTTTCATGGACACACACCAACTCGCTGAACAGGCACGACAATCACTTTTGGGCACGGCCGTGGGCGCCTGCGTACGCCGCGCTTCGGCAGCCATCACCCGGTTCATCGACACCGCGGCTACGGTAAGTTCACGCCACCGCGCAGGGAGCCTGCCCATGACCGCCCGCCCCAAGCCCGGTTCCAAAGCAGACCGGCAAGCCCTCCGCCACGACATGACCGACGCAGGGTGCACCATTGCGGACATCGCCATAGAAATGCGCGCCCGTTTCCGGATGCGCCCCCGCGAAGCATGGCGTCACGCCCACGGGTGGACCCTCCAGGAAGCCGCAGATCGATTCACCCAAGCGAGCGCCGCGCGGGACGCCCAGTTCGTAGCCGCCGACGCCTCCTTGGTGGGCAAATGGGAGAAGTGGCCCGGCCCTTCCTCCCGGCGCCCCACCCTGCCGGTACTGGTCGCCATGTCGGACGCCTTCGGGTGCCGCGTGGATGACCTCCTGGATCTGGAGGACCGACGCGAACTCCCTGAGTCCGACCGGCTCGTGCTCAGGCGCCCAGAGCCTGCCCGTGGTCCGACTCCTGCCGCGCCAGCGCCAGCTACGGCAGCACCGACCGGCCGCGAACTCGTGCGGTTGGCCGCAGACGAATCCGCGACGTGGGCACAGTGGGCGGAAGCCTCCAACGTCGGTGACATGGCCCTGGAGCAGATCCTGGCGGACACCCGCGCGCTCGCCTCCGACTATCTCACCGCGGACCCCGTCCCGCTGTTCGTGCGCACCCGCACCCTCCGGGACCAGGTGTTCGCACTGCTCGAAGGGCAGCAGTACCCACGCCAGTCCGCAGACCTGTATCAGGCGGCTGGATATCTGTGCGGACTGCTGGCATGGATGTCGTCCGACCTCGGGCATCTCCGTGATGCCGACACCCAGGGCCGAACGGCGTGGTTGTGCGCCGAGCTCTCCGGGCACAACGACCTGCGCGCCTGGGTCTTGTCCACCCGGTCCAAGGTCGCGTTCTGGGACGGGCGCCTGCGCGACGCCATCAACTACGCCCGGCACGGCGCCACATACCGGCCCACAGGGACGGTCTCCGTGCTCTTGGCCTGCCAGGAGGCCGACGCATGGTCCGGGCTCGGCGCCGAGGACGAGGCTCTGGCGGCACTCGCCCGCGCCCGCGATGCCCGCGACGCTTCGAGCGGTGTGGACCAGATCGGCGGCATCTTCGCCTGCGCGCCGGCTCGTCAGGAGAACTACGCGGCAGCGGTCTACCTACGCATCGGCCACTTATCTGATGCGCTGACCTCCGCCGTACACGCCAGGACTCTGCTCTCCTCGCAGCCGGTCCGGGCCTATGGAACGGAGGCGCAGATCCACATCAGCGAGGCCACCGCCCATCTCAGGGCCCGTGAGGTCGAAGGCGCCTTCGAGGCCCTCGCGCCCGTGCTCGCGTTGCCCCCCGACCAGCGACTCGCGCCGGTGATCCGGCGACTCGGCGAGCTGCCGCTCACCTCAGGGCACCCCTCTGACTCCCGATACGCCGCCACGCTGCGCGCTACCGTCGAAGACTTCTGCCTGGACTCAGCGCCCCGCCACCTCGCCCTCTCGTCAGGGGAAGGCAGGGCCTGATTTGATCTCGGGCATGACGACTCATCCCGAGACGATGCGGAACCACTGGTGGTGGCGGCCCGGTTGGAGTGCGGGCCGCCGCTTCTACACCTGGCATCTCACCTTCGAGGGCCAGGATGACGTGCACCGCCTGGCCGCCGAGTACCGAGCCGCGCTCGCCCCGCTCGGAGACAGCCTCACCCCCATCCCCGACGAGTGGCTGCATCTCACCATGCAAGGCATCGGCTTCGTGGGCGAGATCGAGGAAGCCGACGTCCGCGCGATCACCGATCGGGCGCGCACAAGTCTGTCGCAGTTGCCTGCACTGGACCTGGAGATCGGGCTGGCAGTGCTCGACCCTGAGGCCGTGCTCCTGCCCGTCCGCCCTGACGGCCCGGTGCGGGCAGTGCGGGCCGCCATCCGCGAAGCCATCGGCGATGTACTCAGCGAAGTACCGGAGAGAGCCGACGGGTTCACCCCCCATCTGTCCGTCGCCTACAGCGCGGGCGACGGCCCCGCGGCCCCCGTCATCCGCGCACTGGACACAGCCGACGTGACACCCGCCCGCGCCCGCATCACCGCAGCCGAACTCATCGTGATCAATCGCGACAACTACATGTACGAGTGGGAGTCTTTCGCCAAAGTGCTGCTCGGATAGCCCCACACCGGACAACGAAACGTCCTCCCGCCCGGAGGCGAGAGGAGTGAGTTACGCAGAGCTGCACCGCAAGCTCCCAGGCCACCACGCTGCCCGGTCAGCCAGCCGCCAGAAGCAACACCCGGTCCCGCCGATCAGCCCAGGTCGGCACAGGCCATGGCGACCGCGACCACCATGTCAGGGACACTGCTCAGGCAGAGCGCCACCGCCGTGATCACATCAGATACATCGCGCGCGCCTCGCGCGCACCGGCACACCAGTCACCACCGCAGAGTCTCGTCCGCAGCACGGGAACACCCCCGCGTACGCAGGGCCGACAGAACACCGTCAGGCCCTAGTTGCCGGGGCGCTCGGCCTCGCGGGTAGTCCACCTCTCGACGCGTCCGATCTCTGAGAATTCGGCCTGTCGATGCATCGACGCATCGACGTTTGCCCGGTCGACCCGCGTACGAAATCGGATCGGCCAGGTCTACCCGTACTCGGTAGGCCGGTCGGCGTCACGTACGGTCGGCGACGTGCCGAGCCGAATCCGTGAAGTGCTCTCCAGCTGAGGAGTTTCATGACCACGATCGCCGTGACGGGGCATATGGATCTCACCGACGCCAGCGTCCTCCTGGTGCGTGACGCGCTGCGCGAAGTGCTCAAGCCGTACGCCGACGAGCTCACCGGGATCTCGTGCATCGCCAAGGGGGCCGACTCGCTGTTCGCGGACGTTGTGCTGGAACTCGGCGGGCGCCTGGTGGCCGTCATCCCCTCGCAGGACTACCGGCAGACCAAGGTCAAGCCCGGCCACGTTGAAACCTTCGACCGCCTCACCGCCGCAGCCGACGAGACGCTCGTGCTCCCGCACGAGACCGCGAACCGGGGCGCCTACGCCGACGCCAACCGGACGCTGCTCCAACGGGCCGAGCGTCTCGTTGCCATCTGGGACGGCACGCCCCCGAGCGGCAAGGGCGGTGGTACCGCCGACACCGTTCTGGAAGCGCGGGACATTGGCGTACCCGTCGACGTTGTGTGGCCTCGGGGCGCGGTGCGAGGCCACGCTGTGTAGAGGCATTCGACTGCGCTACGGCGAGAACCGGCATGATGAAGCACTCCCTTGCACGGCCCGGGTGGGGCTGCGCAAGGAGCGTGGTGGTTCGGCGCGCGAGTGCCTGCCACACGGTCAGGCTGGTCAGGCCCAGCGCGCCAACGGCTGTGAGCGCGGTGACAGCCTGCCTCGCCCAACGACTCCGCTCCAGCACGCCGAGCCGCTGCTCGTGGTCGGCGAGCTGCTCGTCGCTCCGGTCACCGCGCTGCACCAGGAGCGCAGGCTGCCCGGCCTGACACTCGAATCCGACCTCCTCGCACCCGGTGCGCCCGACAGAGACCATCCCTGCGCAGGGGCCCACAGGAGCCGACCCGCAACCGGAACACCCCCGCATGCGCGGGGCCGACTCACTCGGCGACGGCGTCGCCGACCGGTGGCTCGGCAAGCGGGGCGTGGTGCACCTCGGCTTCGCCCCGGCACACCCGGGGCCGGGCCCGGATCGAGGTGAGGATCAACGTAGGGATCGGAGCCCGGATCAGGGCCCGGATCGAGGTGAGGAACGGCCTGCGCATCAGGGTGTCGCCCGCCCCGGGACGGGGGCCGCCCAGGATGCGCCCCCACCCGATCCATGGTCGACTGATCGCGTGAGTGTCACCCGACCAGGTGAGCCCTCCGCGGAAGCCGACCCGCGCCGCTGGTGGGGCCTGGTGATCATCGGTCTGGCCCAGCTGATGGTGGTCCTGGACGCGACCATCGTGAACATCGCGCTCCCCTCCGCACAGCAGGACCTGGGCATCTCGAACGGCAACCGGCAATGGGTGATCACCGCCTACACGCTCGCCTTCGGCGGACTGCTCCTGCTCGGTGGCCGGATCGCCGACCTGGTGGGCCGCAAACGCACCTTCATCATCGGCCTGATCGGCTTCGCCGCCGCCTCCGCGCTGGGCGGCGCGGCCACCAGTTCCGGGATGCTCTTCGGCGCCCGTGCCCTCCAGGGCGCCTTCGCCGCCGTACTGGCCCCCTCCGCGCTGTCCCTGCTGACCACGAACTTCACCGACCCCAGAGAACGCGGTAAAGCCTTCGGTATCTACGGCGCCATCGCGGGCAGCGGGTCGGCGATCGGCTTCATCGTCGGCGGGGTGCTCACCGAGTACCTCGACTGGCGCTGGTGCCTGTACGTCAACGTCCCGATCGCGATCATCGCGGTGTTCGGCGCGCTCTCCCTGCTGCACGACAGCGAACGGCACCCCGGCGCCCGCCTGGACATCCCCGGCGTCGTGCTGGGCTGCGGCGGCCTGGTCGCCCTCGTCTACGGCTTCAGCGAGGCGGAGTCGCGCGGCTGGACCGACTCGCTGGTCCTCGGCCTCTTCGCGTTCGGCGTCGCCCTGCTGGCGGCGTTCGTCTGGTGGCAGAACAGGGCCCCCCAGCCCCTGCTCCCGCTGCACATCATCAAGGACCGCAACCGCGCCGGCTGCTTCCTGACCATGGCCCTGGCCACCATCGGGCTGTTCGGCCTGTTCCTCTTCCTGACGTACTACCTCCAGGGCATCCTCGGCTACTCGCCCGTACGGACCGGCCTCGGCTTCCTGCCGCTGACCGTCGCCATCATCATCGGCTCGACCCAGATCTCGGCCCGGCTGCTCCAGCATGTCTCGCCGCGCACCCTGATGGTGCCCGGCATGCTGCTGGCGGCGGGCGGCATGCTGCTGCTGACCCGGATCACGATCCGCTCCGACTACGCCACCGAGGTCCTCCCGGCGCTGCTGCTGATGGGCCTCGGCATGGGCCTGACCTTCATGCCGGTGTTCGCCACCGCCACTGCGGGCGTCGCCCCGCAGGACTCCGGCGTGACCTCGGCGACCGTCAACACCTCACAGCAGGTGGGCGGCTCCATCGGCACGGCCCTGCTCAACACCATCGCCACGACCAGCACCGCCGCCTACCTCACGGCGAACCTCACCAACCCCGCCGACCGCGCCCGCGTCGTCGCCGAGGGCACCGTCCACGGCTACACCGTCGCCATCTGGTGGGCGGCCGGCGTCATGGTCCTGGGCGCCCTGGTGGCCGGCCTGATGGTCACGGCGAAGCCCCCGAACTACACGCCGAGGTCCAGCGGCCGGGTCGCGGAGTCGGTCGCCTCACCGGAGGGACGACGCCCGTAGCACGGCGAGACCGCGAAGGCGGGCGCCCCGGCCCCTGCCCCCTGCCCCCTGCCACCCTGTCCCCCTGTCCCCCTGCCCCCCGAAGGGCCCTAGCTCCGCCCCGCCACCCGGTCCGCCGCCCGCGCCAGCAGCGAGGACCGCGCCCCCGGTGCCGTGAACTCCCGCCGGTCGGCGGCCCGGTAGGTGGCGTACATCCCCTGGACGCCGAGCCAGCGCAGCGGCTCCGGCTCCCACTTGCGGACCTTGTGGCCGACCCACGGCAGCTCGGTCAGGTCGGTGCTCCCGCCCTGCCCGGAGTCCTGCTGGACCAGATCCCGCAGGGTGCGCGCGGCGAGGTTGGCGGTGGCGACGCCCGAACCGACGTAGCCGCCCGCCCAGCCGAGCCCCGTCGACCGGTCCAGGGTGACGGTCGCGCACCAGTCGCGGGGCACGCCCAGCACGCCCGACCAGGCGTGCGCGACCCGGACCGGCGCCAGCGCGGGGAACATCCGTACGAGGATCTCGCGCAGTGCCTCGACGGTCGCCGCCTGCGTACGGCCGTCGTTGTCGGTGCGCGAGCCGAAGCGGTACGGGACTCCGCGACCGCCGAGCGCGATCCGTCCGTCGGCTGTGCGCTGGGCGTACATATAGGCATGGGCCATGTCGCCGAGGGTCTCGCGCCCGGCCCAGCCGACGGCCTCCCACTGCTCGTCGGTGAGCGGCTCGGTGGCGATCATCGAGGAGTTCATGGGCAGCCAGGTGCGCCGCTGGCCCTTGAGGGAGGCGGTGAAGCCCTCGGTGCAGCGCAGGACGTAGGAGGCGCGGACGGTGCCGTACGGGGTGACCGCGTGCCGCGGGCGGATCTCGGTGACCGGCGTCGACTCGTGGACGGTCACGCCGAGCGCCTCGACGGCCGCCGCGAGCCCGGTCACCAGCTTCACCGGGTGGATCCGCGCCCCGTGCGGGGTCCAGGACGACCCGACGGCGTCGCTGACCCGGACCCGGGCGGCGGTCTCCCGGGCGCCGTACAGCTCCAGGCCCTTCCCGCCGTACGACGTCTCGTGCTCGTGCTCGGCCTTGAGGCGGGTGAGCTGGGCGGGGGTGCGGGCGACGGTCAGCACACCGCCCTTGTGGATGTCGGCGTCGATGCCCTCCACTCCGGCCGCCCGGATGACCTCGTCCACGGTGTCGTCCATGGCCCGCTGGAGCCGTACGGCGGCGTCCTTGCCGCGCAGCTTCGCGTACCGGTCCCGTCCCGCGATGCCGTTGTAGAGCCAGCCACCGTTACGCCCGGAGGCCCCGTACCCGCAGAACTTCTGCTCCAGCACCACGACCCGCAGAAACGGCGCGGCCTTCTTCAGGTAGTAGGCGGTCCACAGCCCCGTGTACCCGCCGCCGACGATCACCACGTCCGCGTCGGTGTCACCGGACAGGGGCTCCCGGGGCGTGGGAAAGCCGTCCTGCGCGTACCAGAAGGAGACACCGCCGTTCACGACACTGCTGCTCATGGGCCGGACGGTAACCCGTGGACACGCCCCCTGTCTCCTACGGATTCAGTGGTTCTGCACGACGAAAACCGAAGGGATCGAAGGAATCGAAGGGATTGACGGGGGCGAAGGGATTGACGGGGTCGAAGGGGGAATCGCGGGCAGGCACCGGTCGTACATCCGTAGGGTCCCCTGGTGATCGAGATCCCGAAGACGTTCGCGGCGGCCCAGGCGAAGTACAACGGCGAGAGCGGCCGGGCCTTCATCGCCCGACTGCCGACCCTGGTGGCTGACTTCCTGGACCGCTGGAGCCTGCGCCCCGACGGCCGTCCGATGAGCGGTACGGCCGCGCTGGTGGTCCCCGTCGTCCGCGCGGACGGCTCGGGCGCGGTCCTCAAACTCCAGCTCGTGGACGAGGAGACGGAGGGCGAACCGCCGGCCCTGCGCACCTGGAACGGCGACGGCGCGGTCCGCCTCCTGGACCACGACCCGGCCACCGGCACGATGCTCCTGGAACGCCTGGACCCCACCCGCATGCTCGCCCATCACCCCGACACCCACGAGGCGGTCCTGATCATCGCCCGCCTGCTGTCCCACCTCACGGCCACCCCCGCGCCGGACGGTCTACGGTCCCTGGGCCCGCTCGCCGCCGCCCTGGTCGACCGCACCCCCGAGGCCCTCCCCCACGTCCCCGACCCGGCGACCCGCCGTCTCCTCGCCGACTGCGCCGCCGCCGTACGCGAGGTCATGGACACCCCCGGCGACCGGCTCCTGCACTGGGACCTGCACTACGAGAACGTCCTCGCCGCCGACCGCGCCCCCTGGCTCGCCATCGACCCCAAGCCCCTCTCCGGCGACCCCGCCTTCGACCTCCTCCCCGCCCTCACCAACCGCTACGACCCCACCGACATCCAGTGGCGCTTCGACGCCCTGACCGACACCCTCGCCCTCGACCGCGACCGGTCCCGCGCGTGGACTCTCGCCCGCGTCCTCCAGAACTGCCTCTGGGACATCGAGGCGGGGAGGGGGGTGGGGGTGAAGGAGGTGGAGATCGGGTGGCGGGTGCGGGGGTGAGGCTGCTCGACGCCGGGACGGACCCGTCACCCGTCCGCCCCACCGGGAGCGACAGCGCACCGCCCGCCCACGGATGCTGAGTACCCGCGCAGAGGACAGCAGGGGACAGCAGGGGACGCACAGGACAGCAGAGTGACGGGTGGCCGCGTATGTCACACCACACCACGGTGACGCTGGAGCGCAGTTGGGCGGCCAGGTGCATGGGGGCCCTGCTGTGCCTGGCGGTGGCGGTCATCCATGTCGTGGACCAGGGCGGGGTCACGGCGACGCGGGATCCGCACTACGTCGGCGTCGCGTATCACGTCCTGGAGATCGCGGCCCTGGTCGCCGCCGTGCTGCTGCTCCTCGGCCTCGTGCGGGCGGGCTGGCTGCTGGCGGTGGGTGTCGCCGTCGGGCCGCTGCTGGGGTACGTCCTGTCCCGGGGGCCGGGGCTGCCCGACTACCACGACGACGTCGGCAACTGGACGGAGCCGCTCGGGCTGGTCAGCCTGGCCGTCGAGGCGGCCCTCTTGCTGCTGTCGCTGCCGCTCTTCCTACGGAGTGGGCGCCGCCGTCCCTGAGACCACGCCGGTCTGCGGGGCGGGGTGGTCGCGGACGCCCAGGCGCAGGTGTTCGACGTGGTAGAGGGCCTGGTCGAGGAGTTCGGCCACGTGGTTGTCGTAGAGGGCGTAGATGATCGAGCGGCCCCGGCGTTCACCGGCGACCAGACCGAGGTTGCGCAGGAGCCGGAGCTGGTGGGAGCAGGCGGAGGGTTCCATGCCGACGGCGGTGGCGAGTTCACCGACCGCGCACGGGCCCTCCTGGAGCCGGGCCAGGATGTGCAGGCGCGAGGGCGTGGCCAGGGCCTGGAGGGTGGCGGCGACATCGGAGGCGCCGACGGCGTCGAGGCGTTCGCGGGTGGTGGCGTTGCCGGCGGCGTCGTTTCCATGACCCATGGGGCCATCGTAGACAATTACATGTGAAGATATGTTCAGGTGTTCCTGTATGGTGGCTGGCGGTGGCGCCGGGTGGCTCGGTGCGCCTCTCCGCCTCTGCGTCTCAGTACCTGCGCGGCTGCGCTGCCGTGCTGCCATCCCGTCGCCGTCCGCCCGTGAAGGGTTGCCTGTCATGTCTTCTGTGCTGGAGGAGCGTTCGGCGTCGGACGTCGTCGGGGCGCGGTCCGGGCCGCCGCGTCGGCGGACCCGGGTGCTGGCAGTGCCGGAGGCCCGCTGGGCGCTCGCGGCGCTGACGCTGTTCCTGCTCGCGCTCCCGCTCCAGTTGTTCGGGCTCTCCGCCTGGCTGTGGGGTCCGCTGCTCGCGGCGACGTATGTCACCGGCGGCTGGGAGCCCGGCTGGGAGGGGCTGAGAGCCCTCAAGGACCGGACTCTCGACGTCGACCTGCTGATGGTGGTGGCCGCGCTCGGCGCCGCCGCGATCGGGCAGGTGCTCGACGGCGCGCTGCTCATCGTCATCTTCGCGACCTCCGGCGCGCTGGAGGCCATCGCCACCGCCCGTACCGCCGACTCCGTGCGCGGGCTGCTCGACCTGGCGCCGGAGACCGCGACCCGGCTGCGCCCCGACGGCGGCGAGGAGTCCGTGCCCGCCGCCCTGCTCACGGTCGGCGAGGTGATCCTCGTACGGCCGGGCGAGCGGATCGGTGCCGACGGCCGGGTGCTGCACGGCGCGAGCGACGTCGACCAGGCCACCATCACCGGCGAACCCCTCCCCGTGGCCCGGCGGACCGGCGACGAGGTCTTCGCGGGCACGCTCAACGGCACGGGCGTGCTGCGCGTCCGCGTCGAGCGGGACCCGGCCGAGTTGGTGATCGCCCGGATCGTGGCGATGGTGGAGGAGGCCGCCGCCACCAAGGCGCCCACGCAGCTCTTCATCGAGAAGGTGGAACAGCGCTACAGCCTGGGCATGGTCGCCGCCACCGTCCTGGTCTTCGCGCTCCCCCTGCTGCTCGGCTCCGACCTGCGGTCCGCGCTGCTGCGGGCCATGACGTTCATGATCGTGGCCTCGCCCTGCGCGGTGGTCCTGGCGACGATGCCGCCCCTGCTCTCGGCGATGGCCAACGCCGGGCGGCACGGCGTCCTGGTCAAGTCCGCGGTCGTCATGGAACGCCTCGGCCGGATCGACGCCGTCGCCCTCGACAAGACCGGCACCCTGACCGAAGGCACCCCGCAGGTCACCGACGTACACCCGCTGGACGGCTCCGGTCTCGACGCCGGGGCCCTGCTGCGGCTCGCGGCGGCGGCCGAGCATCCCAGCGAGCACCCGCTGGGCCGGGCGGTGGTGGACGCGGCCCGGGAGCGCGAGCTGGACCTGCCGCCCGTGACGGACTTCGGCTCCACCCCCGGTACGGGCGTGACGGCGACCGTGGAGGGCCGCACGGTGACGGTCGGCAGCCCCGCGCGGCTGCTCGGATCGGCCGAGGCGGATATCGCGGCGGAGTGGGCCGAGTGGGAGGAGTGGGCCGAGTGGGAGGCGGACGGCCGTACGGTCGTGGCGGTGCTGGTCGACGGGCGGCTCGCCGGAGTACTGGGCCTGTCCGACCGGCTCCGGCCCGAGGCCGCCGCCGCCACCCGCGCGCTGCACCGGCTGACCGGCCGGACCCCGGTCCTGCTGACCGGCGACAACCCGCGCGCCGCCGCCCGGCTCGCCGAGCGGGTCGGGATCACCGATGTCCGGGCCGGACTCCTGCCCCAGGACAAGGTCACCGCGGTCAAGGCCCTCCAGGCCACCGGCGCACACGTCCTGGTCGTCGGCGACGGCGTCAACGACGCCCCCGCCCTGGCCACCGCCCACACCGGCATCGCCATGGGCCGGGCCGGCTCGGACCTGACCCTGGAGAGCGCCGACGCGGTGGTCGTCCGCGACGAACTCGCCACCATCCCGACGGTCGTCAACCTGTCCCGGCGAGCCCGGAAGCTGGTCGTCCAGAACCTGGTCATCGCGGGTGTGTTCATCGCCGTACTCGCCGCCTGGGATCTGTTCGGCACCCTTCCGCTGCCGCTCGGCGTGGCCGGCCACGAGGGCTCGACGGTCCTCGTCGGCCTCAACGGGCTGCGGCTGCTGGCCGACCGGGCCTGGCGGGGGGCCCGTCCGGAGGAGATGGGGTGAGCCGACGCGTGTGCCTGGCGCCTTGCCGCCCGACTGGCTGCCCAGATAGCAACAGAGCCAGCTATCTGGCGGGCCAGCCTCGGTCCCTCCGAACGGCCCGTCGCCACCCGCTACTTCCCGCCTCCGTGACCCCCGCCGTGACCCGCCGCCTCGCGGATCTTCTCCACGACGACGTCCGGGTGGGACATCATCGCGACGTGTGAGGAGTCGATCTCGATGACGTGCGACTTGGCCCGCTTGGCCTCGAAGCGTTCCAGGTTCGGGGCGATGGCCTTGTCGTTCTTCGAGACGATGAACCACGAGGGGATCGTCTTCCAGGCCGCCTTGGTCGCGTTCTGCGCGAACCCGGCCTGGGCCACCGGCCGCTGAGCGACCGCCATCACCCGGGCCTGCGCCTTGGTGAGGTCCGCGGCGAACACCGAGTGGAACTTGTCTTCCTTGATGTACAGATCGGTGCCGGTGGCCGTGCCGTCGGAGTAGGGGACGGGGCGGATGGCGGGGCCCAGCTCACTGCCGGTGAACTTCCCGGACAGCGCGGCCGGGTTCTCGCCCACGTCCGGCATGAACGCCGCCACGTACACCAGGGCCTTCACGTTCGGGTTCCCGGCCGCGGCCTGGCTGATGACCGCGCCGCCGTAGGAGTGCCCGGCCAGCACGATCGGCCCCTTGACCGACTTGAGGACGCTGGCGACGTACGCGGAGTCGCTGAGCACCCCGCGCAGCGGGTTCGGCGGGGCCAGCACCGGATAGCCCTGGGCCTGGAGGCGGTCGACGACGGCGTTCCAGCCGGACGCGTCCGCGAAGGCGCCGTGCACGAGGACGACGGTCGGCTTCACCTTGCTCTTCGCCGACGCGGCGTTGTCCGCCCCGGACGAGTCGCCGCCCGCCACCGCGTAACCGGCGACGGCGACCACGGCCGTCGCCGCCAGCGACACCGCGCCCACCCGCACGAGGCGGTGACGTATCGGACCGGGAGTACGGGACGGGGTACGGGATGACACAGCCATGGGGGGTCTCATTTCCGGAGAAGGGGGGCTGTCGCTCCGAGCCTTCACCCGGCCTCCGCACCTCCGCCCGCCCAGCGGGGCGGGAGAGTGAACGGGTCCCACTCGTACGGGTGCGTCCGTCGTTTACGGGTACGTCCGCTGCCCGCGAGGGCGTCTGTGGCCCCCGGCGTCACCCGGCGGCATGGCTCTCGGCGGCGTACCCGCCGATGAAGTCCGGACAGTCCTGGACCCGCCCGATTCCGGTCGCGGAACTCGACGCCGGAGTGGCCACCCACCCGAACGGACCGCACATCACCACCCCCGGAACACAAGCTCCGGACACCGGGAGGTGAGCCCGTCGAGCAGCGGCGCGGGCCGGTCCCGCAGATGCAGGTCGAAGAAGGCACGAAAGCTCCGTTGTGTCGCCATGATGCGAGTCTGGTGACCGACGTACGCCCTCACCACTGCCGTCTGTCACCGGCATACCTGAGGGATGTCACGTACGTACTTCCACCTGGGCACGCGCCCGGTACCCGCACCGGAACTCACACCGCGGCGGAACGAGAAGAGCCCGCGGCGGAGCGGCGAAGCAGCGCCTCCAACTCCCGTGCGGCCGGGAGCGGGACGGCGGGCCGGGCCACGTGGATGGTCCGGCGCAGGGCCGGGTCGGTGAGGCGGCGCAGGACGATGTCGCCGGGAACCGCCCAGGCGGCCAGTGAGGGCACCAGTGCCACGCCGAGCCCGGCGGCCACGTAGCCGAACTTCCCGGTCCACTCGGCGATCCGGATGATCTTCCTGGGGGCACCGCCGACCCGGGCCCAGGCGTCGGCGAGCAGCGTGGGCCGGTCGCCGTACGCGTGCTGGAGCCATGCCTCGCCGCTGAGTTCGAGCAGGTCGACCGGCCCGCCCGAGGCGAGCCGGTGCCCGGCCGGGAGGGCGACGAGCAGTTCGTCGTCGCACAGCACGGCCGTCGTCACCCCGTCGGCGGAGGGCAGCCCGTACGGGTAGTCGCTGATGACGGCGAGATCCAGCGCCCCGTCCGCGAGGCGCTCCATCAGCCCGGCGCTCGGGGCCTCGACCACGACGGTCTCGACCTCCGGTCTGGCCTCCCCCAACGCCCGCAGGGCAGCGGGCAGCAGGGAGATATTGGCCGTGGCGAACGCCCCCACGTGCAGCAACCCGCCTTGCCCGGCATGGAGTACGGCGAGTTCCCGCTCGGCCCGCGCCAGCCGACCGAGCACCTCCAGGGCGTGCCGGTGCAGCACCCGCCCGGCCGGGCTGAGCCGCACGCCACGCGGCAGCCGCTCGAACAGCGCCCCGCCCGCCCGCTGTTCGAGGGCGGCGATACGCCGTGACACGGCGGACTGGGTGTAGTTGAGCCGGACGGCCGCTCTGGTGAACGACCCGGTATCGGCGACAGCCACCAGCACCCGCAAAGCCTCGGTCTCCATGGCCCCTCCCCACCCTCCCATCCCTCACCGCCCCATCGTGCCGCAACCCATGCTGCTGGCGCATGGATCCCATGCAATCCCTTCGCTGGTGACATGCCGGGGACGGCCCTACCGTCGTTGGGACGGCGACGGCACCCCCGCGACAAGCGGAACGCCCACCCCCTCCACCCCACCACCCCACGAGACCCCAGGGAAACGCATGTCCCGGACACCGAACCAACCACTGCGGGAAGTTGAGGAGCGATGAGCCGGAGTGGTGGGCCCTCACTGCCCACGATGCTGGCCGATCTGGAGGAACTGGTCGGCTGCGAATCCTTCTCCGCGGATCACGCGGCGCTGGCCCGTAGCGCCGAGGTGGTCGGGACCCTCGGCACCCGGCTGACCGGGGCCGGACCCGACCTGATCGTGCTCGACGGGGTGAGCCATCTGCGCTGGACCTTCGGCGCCCCGCGGGTACTGCTGCTTGGCCATCACGACACGGTGTGGCCGACCGGCTCACTGCGCACCCACCCCTGGTCGGTGACGGCGGGGGCCGCGCGGGGCCCCGGGGTGCTGGACATGAAGGCGGGCCTGGTGATGCTCTTCCACGCGCTGGCGTCCCTGCCCTCCCTGGACGGGGTGTGCGTGCTGATCAACGGGGACGAGGAGGTCGGCTCCCCGACCTCACGCCGGTTGATCGAGGACACCGCGCGGAGCTGCGCCGCCACCCTCGTACTGGAACCGGCCGCGGACGACCGGGGCACGCTCAAGACGGCCCGCAAGGGCGCCTCCCGCTACGACATCGAGATCCACGGCAGGGCAGCGCACGCGGGCCTGGAACCGCACCGCGGAATCAACGCGTCGGTGGAGGCGGCGCACCAGATCCTGGCCCTGGCCTCGATCAACGCCTCAGCACAAGCGGAGGCCGCCGACTCCGCGCTGGGCGCCACCACCGTGACCCCGACGCTGCTGTCGGCGGGCACCTCGCGCAATACGGTGCCGGCCCGCGCGAGGGTGTCGGTGGACGTACGCACACCGACCAGGTCCGCGCAGGACCGGATCGACACCCTCATAAGACAACTGACGCCGAAAACACCAGGCGCCCGCCTGCACATCACGGGCGGCGCCCGCCGACCCCCCATGGAGCCCAACTCCTCCGCCGCACTCTTCGCCCTGGCCACCGAAATCGCCGCGGAACTGGGCCAGGCCCCCCTGCACGGCCAGGCCGTGGGCGGCGCCTCGGACGGCAACCACACGGCGGCGACGGGCTGTCCGACCCTGGACGGCCTGGGCGCGGTGGGCGAGGGCGCACACGCGGACAACGAGTACGCGGACATCGACCAACTGATCCCACGCACCCGCCTCATCGCGGAACTCATCAAGCGGACAACATCATGACGAGTCGCCGAATACGAAGCCTCACCACCCGACACCACCGAAAGCAACCAGCCCCCGGCCCCGACGGCCATCCCGTGGTCGGCCTGCCAGGCGCCCTCACCCAATTCGCCCTGCGCTCCCTCACCCTCCTGGCCACCGCCCTGCTCACCGCGCTGGCCTTCCTCCGCCCCGAGGCGGCCCTCCTCAAGGCCACGCTGACCATCACCGTCGTACTGATCCCGTACGCCCTGCGCAGGGCATGGCGCGCTCTCCTGACCCGCCACGGAGGCGGCAGATGCATCGTCCACCCGGACGGCCTGACCATCACCACGATCTTCGGCGGAGTCCGGTCCACGGTGACCTGGCAGCACGCCCTCACCCTGAAACGCATGACCCACGTGTCCCTGCTCATGGCCATCCACCGAGTCGAAATCACCCGCCAGGGCCACCGCCCCCTGACCTTCATCGCCCTGGGCACACAGCCCCCACTGATCACGGAACTGGAGACGGAGGCGGCACGGAGGGGCTTGCGTTACTGAGAACGCCGAGGACACCGAGGACCCAGGGAAGAAACCGCAGGTCAGCAAGGGTATAAACGGAGCCCCCTGTCGGATTCGAACCGACGACCTTCGCTTTACAAGAGCGGCGCTCTGACCAGCTGAGCTAAGGAGGCGTGCGCGGGCGCGTGCCGCGCGTGTCCGTGCAGTGTACCCAGCTCCCCCGCCGGTCCCGTCGAAAATTTCCGCGAAGTTCACAGCCCCCGGGCTACTGACAGAACAGGTGAACGGAGGGTACCGTCCAGATTCGGTCCGCGTGTCGCGGATCTTTCCACCTTCCACAACGGATCGTCCGGCACGTTCCTGCCGGTAGAAGGGGGCCTCTCACCATGGCCACAGTTACGTTCGACAAGGCGACCCGGATCTACCCGGGTTCCACGAAGCCCGCCGTGGACGCGCTTGAGATCGCGATCGAGGACGGCGAGTTCCTCGTCCTCGTCGGCCCGTCCGGCTGCGGCAAGTCCACCTCGCTCCGCATGCTCGCGGGGCTCGAGGACGTCAACGGCGGCACCATCCGCATCGGCGACCGCGACGTCACCCACCTGCCGCCGAAGGACCGGGACATCGCCATGGTGTTCCAGAACTACGCGCTGTACCCGCACATGACCGTCGCCGACAACATGGGCTTCGCCCTGAAGATCGCCGGCGTCAACAAGGCGGAGATCCGGCAGAAGGTCGAAGAGGCCGCGAAGATCCTCGACCTCACCGACTACCTGGACCGCAAGCCGAAGGCGCTCTCCGGCGGTCAGCGCCAGCGCGTCGCCATGGGCCGCGCGATCGTCCGTGAGCCCCAGGTCTTCCTCATGGACGAGCCGCTGTCCAACCTGGACGCCAAGCTCCGCGTCTCCACCCGTACGCAGATCGCCTCCCTCCAGCGCCGCCTCGGCATCACCACGGTCTACGTCACCCACGACCAGGTCGAGGCCCTGACCATGGGCGACCGCGTCGCCGTCCTCAAGGACGGACTGCTCCAGCAGGTCGACACCCCGCGCAACATGTACGACAAGCCCGAGAACCTCTTCGTCGCCGGCTTCATCGGCTCCCCGGCCATGAACCTGGTCGAGGTCCCGATCACCGACGGCGGCGTGAAGTTCGGCAACAGCATCGTGCCGATCGACCGCGAGGCGCTCTCCGCCACCACCGACAAGACGGTCACCGTCGGCATCCGCCCCGAGCACTTCGACGTGGCCGGCCCCGACTCCGACAAGGGCCTCGCGGTCACCGTGAACGTCGTCGAGGAACTCGGCGCCGACGCCTACGTCTACGGCACCGCCCAGCTCGACGACACCTCCAAGGACCTCGTCGTCCGGGTCAACGGCCGTGAGGTCCCGGAGAAGGGCAGCCGCCTGCACGTCGTGCCCCGCGCCGGCGAGACCCACGTCTTCTCCACCTCGACCGGCGCCCGCCTGTCCGACTGATCCCGGCCCCCGGTCGGCTCCGGCCGGCCCCGCCGCGTGACCCGGCAACCCGGCGCCTCCCCGCCATCCGAACCGGTACCACCCCACGCGGCGTGTTCCACGGAAACGGCCCCGCGGCCCCGCACACCTTCGTGCGGGGCCGTTTCGCGTCAACCCCTTACCCAAAAAAAGGCACCACTTCGTCCCCCGAACAGGTGACTAAATGTCGCCAAATCATCACCGGGCGCTACCCTCACTCGCGTGAAGCACTCCGTGAAGCACTCCACCACAGAAGCGACGCGCCGCAGCCGGGGACCCGCCCGCCGGATCGGCCGCTCCCTCGCCCTTGTCCTGCCCGTCCTCCTGGTGCTCTCCGGGACACTCGCGGTCACCCGCGTCAGCTGGTCGGGCAGCCCCGACGGCTCGATGCTCACCGCCGCCGACACCGCCGTGTCCGACGCCAAGCCGGCCGCCCCCCGCGCCCCCCACGAGGTACTGCGCGACAAACTGCTCGCCGAGGTCCAGGACAAGGACCCGGGCGTCGCCCTCACCCACCTCCAGGAGGCGGTGAACGCCCGTCCGTCGCTCGCCGAGCACTGCACGTCCATCGCCCGCTCCCTCGGCCACGCCGCGGTCCGTATCTACGGCTCCACCCGCGCCCAGGCCTTCGCCCGCCCCGTCTGCGACACCTCGTACGCCACCGGCGTCGTCGCCGCCACCGGCTGACCCCGGGGACAGCCTCCGGTACGGGCCCCCGGTACGGGCCCCCGGTACGGGCCTCCGGTACGGCGTCACAGCCCCGTCGCTGTGACGCCTGCCCGTGCCCCAGCACCCCGCCACCGCCCGCCTGCCCGCGCCCAGGCGGCCCCGTACAGTGCGGGCATGACCGATCCGCACGCCGCCGCCTCCCGCCCTGTCCAGGCCGTCGTTCTCGCCGGGGGCCAGGGGTCCCGGCTGCGCCCCTACACCGACGACCGGCCCAAGCCGATGGTCGAGATCCCCGGCACGGGGACGCCGATCATCGGCCATCAGCTCACCTGGCTCGCCGAGGAGGGCGTCACCGATGTGGTGATCAGCTGCGGTCACCTCGCCGACGTCCTCCAGACCTGGCTGGAGAGCGCCGAACTGCCCGTCCGGGTCACCACCGCCGTGGAGACCGAGCCGCTCGGCCGCGGCGGCGGCCTGAAGTTCGCCGCCACCCGGCTCCCCCACCCCGACCGGCCCTGGTACGCCACCAACGGCGACATCTGGACCCGCTTCTCCCTGCGGGACATGGCCGACTTCCACGCCGAACGGGACGCCGTCGCCACCCTCGCGCTCGCCCGCCCGCGCATCCCCTGGGGCGCCGTACAGACCGACGGCTTCGGCCACATCACCGACTTCATCGAGGCGCCGCCCACCCAGTACGAGATCAATGCGGGCGTCTACGTCTTCGCGCCCGAGTTCGCCGGGTTGTTGCCGGAGCGGGGGGATCACGAGCGGACCACGTTTCCGCATCTCGCCCGGGAACGGCGGCTGGCCGGGTTCACCATTCCGCACGGGGCGTACTGGCGGGCCATCGACACGGCGAAGGATTTGAGCGAGGCCGCGAAGGAATTGGCGGCGCTGGGGCGTTGACGGCACGCCGGATCAGGGTTGCCGTCTTCGCCAACTGTCCTATCGGGCCGGGCAGTTCGGCGGCTTTCCCAGCGTTGTGGTTGCTCGCGCAGTTCCCCGCGCCCCTTTAGGGCATCGCCCAACCCTCACACGAAATCCCGCCCCCAAACCCACAATCCCCAACACGCAAGCCCACCCACACCATCCCCAAGCAAGAAAGCAGCCCCGCGCCCCCGCTACCAGCCGGGAATTCACGGGACTGACTTTTTCGCTCACGCCAAACAAACACCATCGCCATATTGGTCAGCCGGTGGGCGCGTTCAGCAGGTCGCCCACCGGCCCCTCTACCCCAACAGGCCGCCCACCAGTCCGGGCTGGCCGGACGAGGAAGAGCCGTTCTCGGGGGCGCCGCCGGGGGCGCCGTCGGAGCCGCCGGTCGAGCCGCCGGCCGGGTCGCTCGCGGGGCCGCCCGAGGCCGGGCCCGTGGTGGAGCTGGGCGCCTGCTGCTCCGGCACCGGCTGCTGCGGCGGAGCCTGTCCACCCCCCGTGCCCTGCGTCTGGCTCGGGGCGCCGCCCGTCACCGTCTCCGCCTCCTGCGTGGCACCCGGCGTCGTCGCCGCGCCCGCGGTGGGCGCCGCCGACGTGGCACCCTGCGTGGGCGCCGACGTGGACGCCGACGGCGAGCCGCTCGCCCGGCGTTCGTCGGGCTCCCCGGGCAGCGGGGAACCCGGCAGTTCGTTGCGCGGGGCCTCGCCGGGGCCGGGGACGACCACCCGGTCGGCGTCCCGGACCGCGCCGCCGAGCAGCGAGCCGATCAGCAGGGTGAGGCCGGTGACGATCACCGTGATCAGCGCGCCCCGCCGCAGCACATAGCGGCGCAGATCCCACAGGTCGGCGCGGGGACCGAGGCGGCGCCAGGCACTGCCCGCGAGCCGGCCGTCCACGGAGTAGACGGGCGCGCCCGCGATGATCAGCGGCGACCAGGCGGCGAGATAGATGATGTCGGGGGTGTCATAGGCGGGGACGGTCTTCCAGCTGACGGTGACGAGCAGCGCCGCGGAGAGCAGCGCGCCGACCACCGCGGCGACCCGCTGCCAGCAGCCCAGGACCGTGAGCACGCCCACGATGACCTGGAGGAAGGCGATCACCAGACCGGCGCCGACCGGGTGCTCCAGGGCGAACTGGCGCAGTGGCTCGGCGACTTCCCACGGGTGCAGGGTGTTGAGCCACTTCACCATGGAGCCGCGCTCGCCGCCGTCGAAGTACACGGGGTCGCAGAGCTTGCCCATCCCGGCGTAGATGGAGATGAAGCCGAGGAAGATGCGCAGCGGGAGCAGGACGACGCCGAGGTTCATCCGGCGGCCGGGGTAGTAGGCGTGCCGCGCGGGGTCGTCGCCGGTCCGCTTGGTGCGGGTGCCGGCGGTGGACCGCGGGTCGGTTCCGTCGTCCGTGAACTCCTCGTCGTCGTAGGGGGAGTGACGGTAGAGGCGGTCGTCGTAGGGGGATTCGTCGTCGACGCTGCCGACGGTGCGCATGTTCGGCAGCAACCGGGTGCCGTCGCCGTGGCTGCGCTGGGCGCCGACGACCGGCGTCTCGACGGTCTGCGTCAGCTCGTCCTCGCCGTAACCCTCGTAGCCCTCGTAGCCCACGTGGCCCACGTGGGTCTCGTAGCCCTCGCGTCCGGCCGGGGCCTGGACGCGTGGGATGACCTGGGTCGAGCCGGTGTCGGTGAGGGATTCGTCGGGGTGGCGGACGCCCGCGCTGCGCACGGCCTGGAGCAGACGGTGGGCGCCGGTGTCGTCGGGGGCCGAACGGCCGCTCCAGACGACCGGGCGGCGCCGGGCCGCGGCGCCCGCCTCGGCGGTTCCGCCCATGGCCGACGCGGCGTTCGCGGCATTCGCGGCGCTCATCCGGGCGGGGGCCTCACCGGCGGGCGAGTACCGTGCCGGGCGCGGCGGCTGGGAGCGCCGCGAGGAGGCGCCCAACTGCACCCGGAAGCTGGCGTGATTGACGATGACCTGCGCCGGATCGCTCGGCACCTTCACCATGCTCAACGCGGGAACGTCGTCGACCCCGGAGCCGAATCCGGGGCCGGTGCCGAATCCGGAGCTGAACCCCGACGCGCGGTCCCCCGTGGGTGTGCGGGGTGTTCTGGTGTCCACACTCATCTAACCGAGTGACGTGCGCTGAGGACACTGCTTTGACCTGCCGGATGTGTCCGGACCCCGTCAAGCTTGTCGCGGACGCCGGAATTAACCCGTACGGGTGGTCCGGCGCACGCACGTTCAGCTCCGGCGGCGTGCCGCCTCGTACAGCACGATCCCGGCCGCCACCCCGGCGTTGAGCGACTCCGCGCCGCCGGGCATCGGGATCCGCACCCGGACGTCGCAGGTCTCGCCGACCAGCCGCGACAGCCCCTTGCCCTCGCTGCCGATGACGATCACGACCGGCCCGCCCAGCGCCGCCACCTCGCCGATCTCCGCCTCACCGTCGGCGGCCAGCCCCACGACCACCATCCCGGCCTTCTTGTACGACTCCAGCGCGCGCGTCAGATTCGTGGCACGGGCGACGGGCGTACGGGCCGCCGCCCCCGCCGAGGTCTTCCACGCGCCGGCCGTCATCCCGGCCGCGCGCCGCTCGGGCACGACCACCCCGTGACCGCCGAAGGCCGACACGGACCGGACGACGGCACCGAGGTTGCGCGGGTCGGTCACCCCGTCGAGGGCGACGATCAGCGGGTCGTGGCCCTCCGCTGCGGCCTCGGCGGCGAGGTCCTCGGGGTGCGCGTATTCGTACGGCGGCACCTGGAGCACCAGGCCCTGGTGGTTGAGGCCGTTGGTCATCCGGTCCAGCTCGGGGCGCGGGGCCTCCATGAGGTTGATCCCGCCGCGCTCGGCGGCCAGCTGGAGCGCCTCGCGCACCCGCTCGTCGTTGTCGACGAACTGCTGGACGTACAGCGTCGACGCGGGCACGCCCTCGCGCAGCGCCTCGACCACGGAGTTGCGCCCGACGACCAGTTCGGAGGTGGTCCGGCCGCCGCCCTTGCGCTGCGGGGTACGGGTGGTGGTGCGCCGGGTCTTCGCCTGCGCGGCCCGCTGCTTGGCGTGCCCCTTGCGCATCTCGGCGGGCGGCGTCGGCCCCTTGCCCTCCAGACCCCGGCGTCGCTGGCCGCCACTGCCGACCTGCGCGCCCTTCTTGCCGGACATGCGGCGGTTGTTCGCGGCCATGATCTACCTGCCTAGGGGATTGAGTACTGCGTACGTCTGTGCAGTGTGCCGCCCGCGGGGGCGGACGGCACCTGCGGGGTACCGGGAGTTCCGGGTCGCTCGTGCGGGTCGGGTCGGGTCGGTCGTGCGGGTCAGCGCGGGCCGAGGCTCCAGCGTGGTCCCTGCGGGCTGTCCTCGATCGCCAGTCCCGCCTGTCCCAGCTGGTCCCGGATGGCATCGGCGGTGGCCCAGTCCTTACGGGCGCGCGCCGCCTCCCGCTGGTCCAGCACCAGCCGTACGAGACTGTCCACGACGCCGTGCAGATCCTCGCCCTGGTCGCCCTCCCCGGCCCACTGGGGGTCCAGCGGGTCCAGGCCGAGCACCCCGAGCATGGCGCGGACCTCGGAGAGCCGGGCGACCGCGCTCTCCTTGTCGTCGGCGGCCAGCGCGCTGTTGCCCTGACGGACCGTGTTGTGCACGACGGCCAGCGCCTGCGGCACGCCCAGGTCGTCGTCCATCGCCTCGGCGAACGCGGGCGGCACCTCGGCGGCGGGCTCGACCGGACCGCCGGACAGCTCCACCACGCGCTGCACGAAGCCCTCGATCCGCGCGAACGCGGACTCGGCCTCGCGCAGGGCCTCCTCGCTGTACTCGATGGTGGAGCGGTAGTGCGGGGTGCCCAGGTAGTAGCGGAGGATGATCGGGCGCCAGGCCTTGACCATCTCGCTCACCAGCACGGAGTTGCCGAGCGACTTCGACATCTTCTCGCCGCTCATGGTGACCCAGGCGTTGTGCACCCAGTAGGCGGCGAAGTCGTCGCCGTAGCCGCGGGCCTGGGCGATCTCGTTCTCGTGGTGCGGGAAGATCAGGTCGATGCCGCCGCCGTGGATGTCGAAGGCCGGGCCCAGGTATTTGTGGGCCATCGCCGAGCACTCCAGGTGCCAGCCGGGACGGCCCCGGCCCCACGGCGTCTCCCAGCTGGGCTCGCCCGGCTTGGCCGCCTTCCACATGGCGAAGTCGCGCGGGTCCCGCTTGCCGGTCTCGCCGTCCTCCGCGGGCTGGCGCAGTCCGTCCAGATCCTGCCGGGACAGGGAGAGATAGCCGGGCAGCGACCGTACGTCGAAGTAGACGTTGCCGTCGGCCTCGTAGGCGTGGCCGCGCTCGATCAGGCCGCGCATCATCTCGGTCATCTCGGTGATGTGGCCGGTGGCCCGGGGCTCGTACGTGGGCGGCAGGCAGCCGAGGGCGCGGTAGCCGTCGTTGAACGCGCGCTCGTTCTCGTACCCGATGGACCACCAGGGGCGGCGCTGCTCGGCGGCCTTCCGGATGATCTTGTCGTCGATGTCGGTGACGTTGCGGATGAACGTCACCTCATAGCCGCGGTACTCGAACCAGCGGCGCAGGATGTCGAAGTTCAGCCCCGATCGGATGTGGCCGATGTGCGGGGCCGCCTGCACGGTGGCACCGCACAGGTAGATCGAGACACAGCCCGGCGTGAGCGGGGTGAAGTCACGGATCTGCCGGGCGTTGGTGTCGTACAGGCGAATGGTCACGCGTCCAGGGTAGTGGGCGGTGGGATGTGCGGAGCGCCGTAGGGGGTTTTGCGCGGTGGGCCCGGTGGGTGCGGGTGGGGGGAGCGGTCGCGCCCGCGCGGCACGGGCGCGCATCGGTCCGTCCTCGCGCCCCTGCCGCCGGCTCCGGGACCCGAGTGCCGTCTACGAAGCCGGGCCGCTCGGCGGTCTCCGCACGACCAGGGCCGTCGCCATCGCCATCAGGCCCTCCTCCCGGCCGGGGAAGCCGAGACCGTCGGTCGTCGCACCCGACACCGACACCGGCGCTCCCGCCGCGTCCGACAGCACCTTCTGGGCCTCGTCCCGCCGCTTGCCGATCTTCGGACGGGGTCCCACCACCTGTACGGCGATGTTGCCGATGGTGAAGCCCGCCTCGCGGACGATCCGGGCGGCCTCGGTGAGCAGGGCGACGCCGGAGGCGCCGGACCACTCGGGGCGGCCGGTGCCGAAGTGCCGGCCCAGGTCACCGAGCCCGGCGGCGGAGAAGAGGGCGTTGCAGGCGGCGTGGGCGACGACGTCGGCGTCGGAGTGGCCGGCCAGACCCGGGCCCTCGCCCTCCCACTTCAGGCCGGCGCACCACAGCTCGCGGCCCTCCTCGAAGGCGTGGATGTCGGTGCCGATGCCGACCTGGGGCAGTACGGGCGGCTCAGAAGCCATCGTTGAGCCTCCTGCGGGCCAGGACCGCCTCGGCGAGGACCAGGTCCAGGGGACGGGTGACCTTGAACGCCTCCTCGTGGCCGGGGACGACCACGACCTTCAGGCCCAGCCGCTCGATCAGGCCGGCGTCGTCGGTGACGTCCCCGGTCACGGTCTCGTGGGCAAGGATCAGCGCGTCCCGGTCGAAGCCCTGCGGGGTCTGCACCGCGCGCAGCCGGGCCCGCTCGGGGGTGGCGACGACCGGCTCGGGCTCGCCGGGGGCCTGGGCGGGCACGACCTCCTTGACGGTGTCGGCCAGCGGCAGGGCGGGGACGACGGCGACCGCACCGGCGCGTACCGCCTCGATCACGGCGTCCACGGTGTCCACGGGGACCAGCGGGCGGGCGGCGTCATGGACGAGGACCACGTCGTAGCCGGGGGGCAGGGCGTCCAGGCCCCGCTTGACCGACTCCTGGCGGCTGGCACCGCCGGGGACCACGAGGAATTCCGTCCGCTCGGGCAGGGCGTGCGCGTCGAGCATCGACCTGACCTCGGCGGTGCCCTCGGGCGGGGCCACGACGACCACCAGGGCCACATGGCGGGACGCGGCCATCGCGCGCACCGCGTGGATCAGCATGGGCGTGCCGTTGAGTGCGCGGAGCGCCTTGGGGACACCCGGACCGAGCCGGACGCCCCGGCCGGCGGCCGGGATGACCGCGGCGGTACGGACTCCTGCGGGCGAAGGGCGCGAAACGTCAGACATCGGTTCCTGTCAGGTTTGTGTGCTCGGCCTACTTGGGTATGGCCACATCGTGCCGGGCACGTGCCCCTGACCG
The DNA here is from genome assembly GCF_042790455.1 of Streptomyces sp. NPDC056734. NCBI lineage: Bacteria > Bacillati > Actinomycetota > Actinomycetes > Kitasatosporales > Streptomycetaceae > Streptomyces > Streptomyces sp. NPDC056734. The sequence continues at coordinate 80,636 of NZ_JBHTZD010000025.1, read as the reverse complement.
GACCCTTCCGTGACCCTGGTCGAGGCGGTTGCCCGAGCCCGGCACGCACAGTACCGGGGGAGATATTCCCCCGGCGTATGGCGCTGATCGGTTGGTCGATCTTGATGGATTTTTGATTGATGACCGACCTGATGACTGACTGATGATCGATCTGTACTGACTGATGATTGATCTGTAAGGTGATCATCGATCAGCGGATACTCGTCCGGGTACGGACATGCCGCAGCGCCCGGCGACGGCAAAGACGTCATCGGGCACCGCGGCATTTCAGTGTGAGGGCTGGCTGATCGGGTTCGGCGCCCGGGTCAGGAGGCGAGGACCTCGTCGAGCAGCGCCTCGGCCTTGTCCTCGTTGGTGTTCTCCGCGAGAGCCAGCTCGCTCACCAGGATCTGGCGGGCCTTGGCGAGCATGCGCTTCTCACCGGCGGACAGTCCACGCTCACGCTCACGACGCCACAGGTCACGCACGACTTCCGCGACCTTGATGACATCGCCGGAGGCGAGCTTCTCCAGGTTTGCCTTGTAACGACGGGACCAGTTCGTGGGCTCCTCGGCATACGGCGCGCGCAGCACCTCGAAGACCCGGTCCAGCCCGTCCTGACCGACCACATCACGTACGCCGACGAACTCCGCATTGTCCGCTGGCACACGTACCGTCAGGTCACCCTGGGCGACCTTCAGCACCAAGTAGGTCTTGTCCACGCCTTTGATCTGGCGAGTTTCGATGGCCTCGATCAGCGCGGCCCCGTGATGGGGATAGACCACGGTGTCGCCAACCTTGAACGTCATGTGACAGGTACCCCTTCCGTGGCTATCCAGGGTAACACGGAAACGGCGGGTTCTGAATGGCGTTTTCGCAGGTCAGGGCATATCTCGGGGCTTGACAACAGCGACCGGAACGTGCTTCGCCGGGCCTCGGGAACCAGGTAATCGCAGGTCGGAGCGGCTGTCCGGGGCGAGAGAAACGCGCACGTTACACACATCCGGCAGCCCCGCCAACCGGTTGAACGTCCATATATGTCCGCTTTCAAGTGCTCGACTTCCGCTACTCCGTTCGGCCCGGCGGGTCGCCCGCGAGACGAATCCGGAATTGATCACAGGACTCCGATCAAGACACTCCGTGATCAATTTTCGGCGTGATCCGTCAGTTGATCCGTTGGTTGATCTGTCCGTTGATCTTTCTGTTGATCCGCCGGGTGATCCACCGCGCGGCCCATCGCGTGATCCGTCGATATTCCTTCACCCGGAATTAGTGGGCGGGCCGCCCGATAATGCACTGCGGTATGCCCGGATGACTTATGTGAATGGCGGGGCCACGGGTCGCTCCGGGGCTCTCCTCCACGGGGGCGGGGTACCCCCTGCCGGGCGACCCGGGCCGGTTGGGGGAGGGTCGGGTGCGGCGGCGCGGGAACGGCTCGGTAACCTAAGGCCGCTGACAGATCCTTAGGGTGGCTTTGAAGAGGAATGCCGCCCCTGTGTTCAAGGAGTTGCCGCCGCCGTGAGCAGCAGCCTTCGACGCGGCGTCCTCGCCGCCTCCGCCCTCGCGTTCTCGATCGCCACGCTCGCCGCCTGCGGCGCCGGAAACAATGCGCAGACCTTGCAGATCGTGCCCGACAACGCCGCCACCACGGTCGGTGACATCAAGATCCAGAACGCGACCGTGATCACCCAGCCGGAGGCCGACGCCAGCGGCCCGGCCGCCGTCTCCGCGACGCTGTTCAACACCAGCCGGACGGCGCAGACCCTGGACTCCATCAACGTGGACGGGGTGGGCACCGCCAAGATCTCGCCGGCGGGCGGCAGCGGTCCGCTGACCGTGCCGGCCAATGGCACGGTGATCATCGGCGGCGAGGGCAACGCCTCCGCGGTGCTCGCCGACGGCCAGGGGGTGACCGACGGCGATGTCCAGAAGGTCACGTTCACTTTCAGCCGTACCGGTGCGGTGACCCTCCAGGCGTTCGTCTGGCCGGCCGAGAGCTACTTCAGCAGCTGGGGCCCGACCGCGGTGCCGTCGCCGTCCACCACGCCGAGCGGGGAGGCGAGCGGTACGGCGAGCGGTGAGCCCTCCGGGGAGGCGACCTCCACCGAGTCCGGCTCCACCGGCACCCCGACCGACGCCGCCTCGGGTTCCGCGACGCCCGGTGAGTAGGCGGCGCGGCGGGCGCTGGATGTCGTAGCAGCGGAGGAAGAACGTGCAGAGGGCGGGGCTCCCTGGTGGAGTCCCGCCCTCTCGCGTGTCCGGCCGGGTGGGTTTACGGCTCGAACTTGTAGCCGAGGCCGCGGACCGTGACCAGGTAGCGCGGGGCGCCCGGGTCCGGCTCGATCTTGGCGCGCAGGCGCTTGACGTGGACGTCGAGGGTCTTGGTGTCACCGACGTAGTCGGCGCCCCAGACGCGGTCGATGAGCTGCATCCGGGTCAGGACGCGGCCCGCGTTGCGCAGCAGCATCTCCAGGAGGTCGAACTCCTTGAGCGGGAGGTCGACCTTGGAGCCGGCGACGGTGACCACATGGCGGTCGACGTCCATCCGGACCGGGCCCGCCTCCAGGGCGGCCGGGGCCACCTCCTCCGGCTCACCGCGGCGGCGCAGGACGGCCCGGATACGGGCGACCAGTTCGCGCGAGGAGAACGGCTTGGTGACGTAGTCATCGGCTCCTATTTCGAGCCCGACCACCTTGTCGATCTCGCTGTCCTTGGCCGTCACCATGATGACGGGAACGTTGGATCGGCCGCGCAGCTGGCGGCAGACCTCGGTGCCGGGCAGGCCGGGCAGCATCAGGTCGAGGAGGACGAGGTCGGCGCCGTTGCGCTCGAACTCGTCGAGTCCGTCGGGGCCGGTGGTCGCGACGGCGACCTCGAAGCCCTCTTTGCGGAGCATGTACGACAGGGCGTCGGAGAAGGACTCCTCGTCCTCGACGACGAGCACTCGGGTCACGGAAGGACCTCCGGGGCGGAAAGCGTCTGGTACGCGGTTGAGTCGGGGGATGTGTGGGGCGTGTGGGATGTGTGGGGTGTGGGGTGTGGGTGGGATCGGGTGGCGGGGTGGGGCGAGCCCGTGGGCCGCGCCGCCGCCTCCTCCTCGGGAGCGGAGTGCCGGTGCTGCTGTGCCCGCTCCCGGGCGGCTCCCGCCTCCGGCAGCCGCAGGGTGAAGGTGGAGCCCTGTCCCTCGGAGCTCCACACCGTGACCTCCCCGCCGTGCGAGGCGGCCACGTGCTTGACGATCGCGAGTCCGAGGCCCGTGCCGCCCGTGGCACGGGAGCGGGCCGGATCGACGCGGTAGAAGCGTTCGAAAATACGCTCCTTGTCCTTGCCGGAGATGCCGATGCCCTGGTCGGTGACGGCGATCTCGATGGCATCGCCGCCGGAGGCGCTCACCCGGCGGGCGGCGATACCGACGCGGGTGCGGGCCGGTGAGTAGTTGACGGCGTTCTCGACCAGGTTGCCGAGGGCGGCGGCGAGCTGGCCGCGGTTGCCCCAGACATGCAGGTCGGCGGCGCCTGCGGCGGCCATGGTGATCTGCTTGGTGCCGGCCGCGTGGCGGCAGCGGTCGATGGCCTCGGCGACCAGTTCGTCCACGCGGACGGGTTCGGCGTCCTCCAGGGGGTCGTCGTTCTGTACCCGGGAGAGGTCGATCAGCTCCTGGACCAGGTTGGTCAGCCGGGTGGCCTCGATCTGCATGCGCCCGGCGAACCGCTGGACGGCCTCCGGGTCGTCGGAGGCGTCCATGACCGCCTCGGACAGCAGGGAGAGGGCGCCGACCGGGGTCTTCAGTTCATGGCTGACGTTGGCGACGAAATCGCGCCGGACCGCCTCTATGCGGCGGGCCTCGGTGAGGTCCTCGACCAGCAGCAGCACCAGGCGGGAGCCGAGCGGGGCGACGCGGGCGGAGACGGCGAGAGCCTCGCCGCGGCCGGTGCCACGACGAGGCAGGTCCAGTTCGACCTGGCGTATCTCGCCGTCGCGGCGGGTGTCCCGGGCCATCTGGAGCATGGGTTCGACGGCGAGTTTGCCGCCGCGCACCAGTCCGAGGGCGTAGGCCGCCGAACTGGCCTTGACCACGGCGTCGCCCTCGTCCAGGACGACGGCCGAGGAGCGGAGCACCGACAGGACGGTGTCGACGCCCGGTGGGAGCACCGGGTCGGTGTGCAGGGAGGTACGGGTGGGGCGTTTCAGGTCGCGCTCGCTCCAGCGGAACGCCAGCATGGCGATGACGCCGGTGAGCACACCGGCGATCGCTGCCGCTGCGGCGACCGCCGCGTTCACGTCCATGCACCCAGGTTAGGCATGGGACGCGTCGTGGCCACAGCCATCGGTGGGCGACCTCGAACACTCGTCGCCCAGAGTTCACCTTGGAGCCAGTATCGGTTCATTTGGGGTGGCGGATTTTGACGCGTACGGAGCTGAGGGTGACAGCGTGGGGTCCGCGGTGTCCGATGCGCCACAGAAACGGAACACGCGCCACGGGAACACGGCCGAGGACGCCCTCCCGGGCGGCTCCGCACGACCCCCAAACGACGTGGAACGACGTCGTAAGGCAAGGTCGGAACCCTGACCCTGAGCACCCTGGAACGACGTACGAGAGGGAACCCAGATGCGGGACGCGTACCACGAGGAACTCGACTCGATCAGTGACAGCCTGGTCGAGATGGCCCGGCTGGTCGGGTCGGCGATCGGACGCGCCACGACGGCGATCCTCGACGCCGATCTGAAGCTGGCCGAGAGCGTCATCGAGAACGACAAGAAGATCGACGAACTCCAGCACGACCTGGAGGCCCGCGCGATAGACCTGCTGGCGCGGCAGCAGCCGGTGGCGACGGATCTGCGGATCGTGGTGACCTCGCTGCGGATGTCCGCCGACCTGGAGCGCTCCGGCGACCTCGCCCAGCATGTGGCGAAGCTCACCCGGCTGCGGTTCCCGGAGCGGGCGATCCCGCACGACCTGCACGCCACCATCCTGGAGATGGGCCAGCTCGCGCAGCGGCTGATGGCCAAGGCGGCGGAGGTGATCATCACCAAGGACGTCGACCTGGCGATGCAGATGGAGACCGACGACGACGCGATGGACCTGCTCCACCGCACCCTCTTCCAGCACCTGATGGACGACCGCTGGAAGCACGGCATCGAGACCGCGGTCGACGTCACCCTGCTGGGCCGCTACTACGAGCGCTTCGCCGACCACGCCGTGGCCGTGGCCAAGCGGGTCGTCTTCCTGGTCACCGGCGAGCACGCGGACGAACTCCAGCCGGACGCGCAGGCGGTGCCGGGGGTGGAGGGCGCGTAGCGGCCCGGGACCCGGCATAGGCACCCGGCATCTCCCACCTTGCCGGGGGCGCGGATGAGCATCGATGCGCCGTTGATGCGACCTGTGGGCCGGGCATCCAATGGGCACAGGCACATGCCTAGAGGAGGGACCCATGGCTGTATCCCCCAGCACCCCCAGCACCCCCGACCCCACCCAGGACCGCCCGACCGAACAGCCCGCCCGGCCCCTGAGCCTCCCGCTGATCGCCGCCTGCGGCTGCGGCTCGGGCTGCACCTGCGGCTGTCAGCAGGGCAACCCCTGCCAGTGCGGCTGACAGCGCCGCCCGTACGTCACGAAGGGCCCCGTGCTCCGGAACTTCCGGTGCAGGGGCCCTTCGTGATGTACGCCTACTTCTTCTTGCCCTGGTTCCTGACCGCCTCGATCGCCGCCGCCGCCGCGTCCGGGTCGAGGTAGGTGCCGCCCGGGTTCAGGGGGCGGAAGTCGTGGTCCAGGTGGTAGGAGAGGGGGATGCCGGTCGGGATGTTGAGGCCCGCGATGTCGGCGTCGGAGATGTTGTCCAGGTGCTTGACCAGGGCGCGGAGGCTGTTCCCATGGGCCGCGACCAGGACCGTGCGGCCGGTCAGCAGGTCGGGGACGACGGCGTCGAACCAGTACGGGAGCATGCGGGCGACGACATCCTTCAGGCACTCCGTGCGCGGGCGCAGCTCCGGCGGGAGGGCCGCGTAGCAGTCGTCGGCGTACTGGGAGTACTCGGCGTCGACGGGCAGCGGCGGGGGCGGGGTGTCGTAGGAGCGGCGCCAGAGCATGAACTGCTCCTCGCCGTACTCGGCGAGGGTCTGGGCCTTGTCCTTGCCCTGGAGGGCGCCGTAGTGGCGCTCGTTCAGGCGCCAGCTGCGGTGGACCGGGATCCACAGACGGTCGGCGGCTTCGAGGGACAGCTGTGCCGTGCGGATCGCGCGCTTCTGGAGGGACGTGTGGACCACGTCGGGGAGCAGGTCGGCGTCTTTGAGCAGCTCCCCGCCGCGGACTGCCTCCTTCTCACCCTTCTCGGTGAGATTCACGTCCACCCAGCCGGTGAACAGGTTCTTCGCGTTCCACTCGCTCTCGCCATGGCGGAGGAGGATCAGCTTGTACGGTGCGTCGGCCATGGGGTCGAGCGTAGTAGAAGGGTTCGGTGGCCCGCGCGGGCCGCCCGCACCCCGGACAGTTGACGGGAATCGTTAACTGGCTCGATTGCGGCCACGGCGAATGCGTAAGGTCTGCCCGCCGCCAGTGACTCTTACAAGCTCCGCCGTGCCGACCGCCCGGACCGCCGACCGGTTGTCGCGGTCGTTGCCCGTCGTGAACAGGTCGGCCGTGAAGACGGCTCGCGGCAGCGCCCGGGACAGGGCCCGCGCGTGGGCCGTCCTGAGCGTCTCCCCGGTGGCCTCGAAGACCAGCACCGGCTGCCGGAACATCGGCAGGCAGCGGACCCCGTCGCCGTCCTCGTACGGCTCCCCGATCACCTCCGGGATCTCCGTGCCCAGGCCGCTGACCAGGAACGCGGTGACGTTGAGCCGCTGCCACGGCGCCAGGTCCGCGCGCAGCAGGACGGCGATCTTCGTGTCGAATTTCGTGCCGGACCTGGTGTCGGACTTGTTGTCGGACTTGTTGTCGAAGCGGGCGGGGGGCAGGGCGTCGGTGGCTGTCATGGGAGCAGGGTCGCCGTCCGGTCTCCGCCGGGTCTTGTACGTTCTTTGCATGGCTGCGTCGCGGCAGGACACCACCGTCTCCGCCTGGCGCCCCGCGATCCCGGGCGTCGTGGAGGTGTTCCACGCGCACTTCACCGAGTACGCCTATCCGATGCACGTCCATGAGTCCTGGACGCTGCTGATCGTGGACGCCGGGGCCGTACGGTACGACCTGGAGCGGCACCGGCACGGCACCCCGCACGACACCGTGTCCCTGCTGCCGCCGCACATCCCGCACAACGGCGCCCCGGCCACCCCGCACGGCTTCCGCAAACGCGTGCTGTACCTGGACTCCTCACGGCTGGCCCACGATCTGATCGGGGCCGCCGTCGACACCCCCGACCTGCGCGATCCGCTGCTGCGCCACCGCGTCGGGCAGCTGCACACCGCGCTCGCCCGGCCCGGCGAGGAGCTGGCGGCGGAGAGCCGGCTGACCTTCGTCGCCGAGCGGCTCGGCGCTCTGCTGCGCCCCCGGCTCACCGACGCCGCCCCACGCGTCGCCGACCCCGCACTGGCCCGCCGGCTGCGTGAGCTGCTCGACGCGCGGATGGTGGAAGGGGTGTCGCTGGAGGAGGCGGGGCGGCTGCTCGGCGCCCATCCCGCCCATCTCGTACGGGCGTTCAGCGCCGCCTACGACATCGCCCCGCACCAGTATCTGACCTCGCGGCGGGTCGCCCGCGCCCGTGCGCTGCTGCTCGCGGGGGCGCGCCCGGCCGAGGCGGCGGCCGGGACCGGCTTCTACGACCAGGCCCACCTCACCCGCCATTTCCGGCGGCTGGTGGGGGTGACGCCGGGGCGCTACCGATCGGGGGCGCGCTGAGCGTCGTACGGATGGAGCGGTGGTACGGCGTCCGTGGTGGCGGACGGCTCCGGGTGGGAACGGGGTCAGTCGGACGGGCGTTGGATCAGGTGGGTGAACGCGTCCAGGTTCCGGGTCGGCTCGCCGCGCTCCACCCGCCAGGCGTACTCCTTGCGGATGGCGGTGGCGAAGCCCAGTTCCAGGAGGGTGTTGAAGCCGCCGTCGGCGGCCTCCAGGACCTGGCCCAGGAGCAGGTCCGTGCTGTCCGGGGTGACGGCGGCGAGCGGCAGCCGGCCGGTGACGTAGATGTCGCCGAGCGGGTCGACGGCGTAACTCACGCCGTAGAGCTTGAGGTTGCGCTCCAGGAGCCAGCGGTGGACGGCGGGTTCGTTCTCGTCGGGGTGGCGGACGACGAAGGCGTTGAGGGATAGGGAGTGGCGGCCGACGATCAGGGAGAGCGTCGTGAACAGCTTGCGGGTGCCGGGCAGCTTGACCACGTAGTGGCCGGGCTCGGGGCACTCCCACTCGATGTCGTCGTCCCCCAGCACACCCTCGATGACCTGTGCCGCCTGCCGCTGCGCGTCCGCCATGGGGGGAGCGTACGACAGGGGGTTCAGGCGTGCCGGTCGCGGGCGCGGCGGCGGTGGGCGTGCACGGCGGCGGTGTAGACCTCGGCGGTGGCGGCAGCGGCGGCGTCCCAGCCGAAGGAGCGGGCGTGGCGTGCGGCGGCGTCGCCCATGCGGCCGGCGAGCGCGGGGTCGTCGGCGAACCGGGCGAGCAGCCGGGCGTATCCGGCGGGTTCGTGGCCCCGCACCAGGAAGCCGGTCTCGCCGTCGCGCACGGCCACCGGCAGCCCGCCCACCTCGGCGGCCAGTACGGGTGTCCCGGCGGCCTGCGCCTCTATGGCGACCAACCCGAAGGACTCGCTGTAGGAGGGCATGACCAGCACGGACGCGGCCCGGAACCAGTCGGCGAGCCGGTCCTGGCCGACGGGTGGCCGAAACCGTACGACATCGGCGATCCCGAGTCGCGCGGCGAGCTTCTGCAACCCCTCCGGCTTGGCGAGGCCGCTGCCGCTGGGGCCGCCGACCACCGGCACGACGATCCGGGAGCGCAGTTCGGGCCGCTCGTCCAGGAGCACGGCGACCGCGCGCAGCAGCACGTCCGGGGCCTTGAGGGGCTGGATGCGGCCCGCGAAGAGGGGGATCAGGGCGTCCTGGGGCAGGCCGAGACGGGCGCGGGCGGCGGCGCGGCCCGCGCCGGGGTGGAAGCGGGCGAGGTTGACGCCGGGGTGGACGACGGCGACCTTGCCGGGGTCGGCGCCGTAGTGCCGGACGAGTTCCTCGGCCTCCTCGGCGGTGTTGGCGATCAGGCGGTCGGCGGCGTCGACGATCTGGGTCTCGCCGATGACCCGGGCGGCGGGCTCGGGGGTGTCGCCGTCGGCGAGGTTGGCGTTCTTGACCTTGGCCATGGTGTGCATGGCGTGCACCAGGGGGACGCCCCAGCGCTGGGCGGCGAGCCAGCCGACGTGGCCGGAGAGCCAGTAGTGCGAGTGGACGAGGTCGTAGTGGCCGGGGCGGTGTTCGGCCCACGCCTGCATCACGCCGTGGGTGAAGGCGCAGAGCTGGGCGGGCAGCTCCTCCTTGGCGAGGCCCTCGTAGGGTCCGGCGTCGATGTGCCGGACGAGGACGCCGGGGGCGAGTTCGACGGTGGGCGGGAGGGCGGCGGAGGTGGCGCGGGTGAAGATCTCGACCTCGATGTCGATCGCGGCGAGGCGCTGGGCCAGCTCCACGATGTAGACGTTCATGCCGCCGGCGTCGCCGGTGCCGGGCTGGTGGAGGGGGGAGGTGTGCACGGAGAGCATCGCGACGCGGCGCGGCCTGCGGTGGCCGAGGCGGATGCCGCTCAAGCGGGAGGCCGTCGCCGGGGAGCGCCGACCGAGCCTGCCGACGTATTGGCTCACGTGCGGTTCCTCCCTGCCGCGGGCATGCCTGAGGAGGGCGTCCCGCGCCCTCCACGGGGGTGCAACGCCGGAAGGGGGTGCTCCATTTCCTTCGGGTTTCGGAGGGGGGTTTCTTTGCCTAATCATTACTGGGGGTCGGTCAACCGTTCGAGTGGGGGGGTGGGGGCCGCGTGGGTGGGGGTGCCGCGTGGGTGGGGGCGTGCGTGGGTGGGGGCGGGTGCCCGTGCGGGCGGATGCCTGGTGGGGGGCTGGGCCCGTGCGGGCGGGTGCTCGGCTGGGAGTGGGTGCCGGTACGGGCGGCGGATGCCCGGCCAGGAGTGGGTGCCGGTACGGGCGGCGGATGCCCGGCGGGGACCAGGGGTCCGGCGCGGGCCGCTTACCCTCGTAGCCATGGCATCCCGTGCGACCTCCCGCCCCGTGGGCACGGTCACGCGGGGGACCACCAACCCCAACCGGCTGCGCCGCATGGACCGCTGGATCGCGGCGACGCACGGCCGTGAGCTGCGCCGGGCCACCGATCCGGTGGCCGTCGACCTCGGGTACGGCGCCGCCCCCTGGACCGCCGTGGAACTCCTCGCCCGGCTCCGCGCGGTGGCGCCCCGCACCCGGGTGGTCGGGGTGGAGATCGACCCGGCGCGGGTCGCGGCGGCCCAGCCGTACGCGCGGGACGGGCTGGTCTTCCGGCACGGCGGCTTCGAGGTGCCGGTCCCCCGGCCGCCGCTGCTGATCCGGGCGGCGAACGTGCTGCGCCAGTACGACGAGGGGGAGGTCGGCGCGGTCTGGGAGCGCCTGTGCGCGCGGCTCGCGCCGGGGGACGCGGTGACCGGGTCGGCCGGGGGGCTGCTGGTCGAGGGGACGTGCGACGAGATCGGGCGGCGGCATGTGTGGGTCGCGCTCGGGCCGGAGGGGCCGCGCACGGTCACCTTCGCGGCCCGCCTCGCCGTCCTGGACCACCCCTCCGACCTGGCCGAACGCCTGCCGAAGGCGCTGATCCACCGCAATGTCCCCGGCGAGCCGGTGCACGCGTTCCTGCGCGACTTCGACCGCGCCTGGGCCGCCGCCGCGCCCTACGCCTCGTACGGCGCCCGGCAGCGCTGGATCCGCGCGGTGCGCGCGCTGGCCGCCGACTGGCCGGTCACCGACGGTCCGGGGCGCTGGCGGCAGGGCGAGATCACTGTCCGCTGGGACGCGTTGGCGCCCCGTACGTGACGGTTTTCCCCCTCGTTTCCCCGGCGGGCCGAACCGCACGGAACGATCTCAGTGAGTCGTTCGTCACCAAGTCGGGGAGATCGTCGTACGGCGCGTGCATCGGGGGGAGGGAGTCAGGGCCTCCGTCGGATCGCGCCGCGTCACGCGCGATGCCTCGGGCGCCGCGGGTTACTGACGGTCAATCGGTTGGGGGGCAGGGTTATGGCACCGGCAGCAGCACCATCGCCGGCACTGGTACGGGTATCGACACCGGGCAAGCGTGGGCTGATCGCGGCGGCGGTCTCCGTCGTCTGCGCGGTGACGATGCTGGCGGTGCCGGGCACGGCAGCCGCCGCGCCGACCCCGGAGCCGACCACGAGCACCCCGTCGGCCTCGGGCCCGGCCTCGAACTCGGGCCCGGCCACAACCGCGGAGCTGGAGATCGTACGCATACAGCTGGACGACCTCTACCACGACGCGGCGGTGGCCACGGACGCCTACAACGCGGCCGAGGAGCTGGCCGACCGCCAGTCCGCGGAGATCGTCGACCTGGCGGGGCGGATCGTGGCGGGCGAGGAGAAGCTCGCGGAGCTGAAGGCGCAGGCGGGCGCCGCGGCCCGCGCCCAGTACCGCACGGGCGGGCTGCCGCCCGAGGCGCAGCTGATGCTGAGCGACGATCCGCGCCAGTTCCTGGACGGCGCCGGGCGCATCCTCCAGGGCGAGCGGGCCACCGACCAGACCCTCGCCGAACTGGAGCAGACCCAGGACGACTTGGAGCTGTACGCCAAGGACGCCGCCGCCGGCTGGGAGCAGCTGGAGGCCAACCGCGAGGCCAAGGACAAGGCGAAGAAGGAGATCACGGAGCAGATCGCCGCCGCCGAGCAGCTCGAATCCCAGCTGGAGCAGGACGAGAAGGAGCGCCTCGCCGAGCTGGAGCGGCAGGCCGCCGCCCGCGCCCAGACGGCCTGGGTCGACACCGGGATACTCGACGAGATAGACGAAACAACCGGGACGGACGAGACGAGCGGGACAGCGGGCGGCACGACCACCGAGGGCGAGCAGGCGGTGGCGTGGGCGAAGGACCAATTGGGCAAGGCGTACGAATGGGGCGCGGAGGGCCCGGACACCTTCGACTGCTCCGGACTCACCTCCGAGGCATGGGCCGCGGCCGGTACGCCGATTCCGCGCACCTCTCAGGAACAGTGGCGCCAGCTGACCCGCGTCGACGTCGCGGACATGCGCCCCGGCGACCTGATCATCTACAACTCCGACGCCAGCCATGTGGCGATGTACGTGGGCGACGGCTCCATGGTGCACTCCCCGCGCCCCGGGCGGACGGTGACCATCGCCGGGGCCGGTTCGATGCCGATCCTGGGGGTTGTGCGGCCGGGGGCGTGAGCCAGGAGTGGGGCGGGGTGGGGCGGGGTGGGGGTGGCGGCACGCGTACTGGTGACGGTGCCGCCAGGCGAAGGCTGAGCGTGACAGGTGACAGGTGACGGGTGACGGGTCGCCCCATGTGGGGTGGCCGATGAGGGGCGTCATGTGACCCGGCACACGCCGTCTCGGGGCCAAACCCCGCACCGACGTGACCTTCGTCATTCCAGGCCAGGGGCGGGGTGCCCAACTGCGGTACGGATCGCGGCATATGACAATGGCCGCCTGCCTAGCGACCTGCCACGCCCCATTCCAATCGGGCGCCACCACCCGCTATGGTCCCGGTCGGTAGGCCGAGCACCCTCGGCCTGCCGTGCCCTCGGGGGGAGGGAAGGAACCCAGGACCATGCCCGTACCCGTACCGCGGCAGAGAGCGATCCCGGCCGTGGAGAGTGGTCAGGCGCACGCCACGTCCGCGTCGGCGCCCGGCGGCTCCGCCATGGGGTCAGACCCGGCGTCCATCGCCGAGTCGCTTGCCGAGCCGGTCACCGAGCCGACGGTGGGCTCCGTCATGGGGTCCACCATGAGATCCGCCATGAGATCCGCCGTGGGGTCGAGCGAGGGTGATCCGTCCGCGCCCCCGGTCAAGGATCCCGCCGCCGGTGGCGCGCTCACGCTGCTGCTGATCGAGGACGACCCCGGCGGCTCGGCGATCGTGCCGGAGCTGCTGGACTCCGCAGGACAGCCGATCCGGGTCCGTACGGCCCGCAATCTCACCGAGGCCGGACGGCTGCTCACCGACGATGTGCACTGCATCCTGCTGGACCTCGCGCTCTCGGCGCGCGGCGGATCCGGGAGTTCCGCCGCCGGTACGCCAGGTACGCCAGGTGCCTCCGGCACGTCAGGGACGCCAGGGACGTCCGGTACGTCAGGGACTCCCGGCACCCCGGGCCTGTCGGGCCCCTCCACCACCTCCACCACCTCCACCCCCTCCCCCACGGCCCCCGCCCCGGCCGACCCCGACGAGCTGGCCGTACTCCGCCACGTACTGGAGCTGGCGCCCCGGCACGCCGTGCTGGCGCTCACCGCGTCCGGGGACTCCGAGCGCGGCGCCGAGGCGGTACGGGTGGGCGCGCAGGACTATCTCTTCCGCGATGAGCTGGACGGCAGGCTGCTGAGCCGGGCGATCCGGTACGCCGTGGAGAGGAAACGTTCCGACAGCGCCGAGCGGCGGCTCGCCGAGGGCCGGCTGAGGGCGCAGGAGAACGCCCGTCTGGAACGCGGCCTGCTGCCGACGCCACTGCTGGAGGGCTCCTCGCTGCGGTTCGCCGCGCGGTACCGCCCCGGGCGCTCGCGCGCGCTGCTCGGCGGCGACTTCTACGACATCGTGCGCACGCCCGACGGCACGGTGCACGCCATGATCGGCGATGTGTGCGGCCATGGGCCGGACGAGGCCGCGCTGGGCGTGGAGCTGCGGATCGCGTGGCGGGCGCTGACCTTCGCCGGGCTGTGCGGGGACGAGCTGCTGGGGACCTTGCAGCAGGTGCTGGTGCATGAGCGGAACGACGACGAGATCTTCGCGACCCTGTGCACGGTCGACATCGCGCCGGACGCGCGCCGGGCGGGCCTGTGCCTGGCCGGGCATCCGGCCCCGCTGATCGCCCGCGCGGGACTCCCGGCGGCCCTGCTGCCGCAGGACAACAACGGCCCCGCGCTCGGCCTGCTCCCGGGCGCCCGCTGGCCACGGATGCAGGTCGAGCTGGGGCGGGAGTGGAGCCTGATGCTCTACACCGACGGGCTGATCGAGGGACGGATCGGCGCCGGGCGGGAACGGCTGGGCCAGGACGGGATGGTCACGATGGTCCGCCGCCAGCTGACGGAGGGCCTGCGCGGCGAGGCCCTGCTCCGGGCGGCCGTGAGCGAGGTACGGCAGCTCAACGGGGGCGAACTGACGGACGACGTGGCGGTGGTGCTGCTTGAGCGGGGCTGATGGGGGTGACGGGGGTCGAGGGGACGGAAGCGGCTGGACCGCGGGCCCTGGCGCGCACGGCCCTATCGCCCGCCGTCACGGAAACCGCCCCGCTCCGCCCCTCTCCGCCCCTCTCCGCCCCGCCTACCGCCCGCCGTTGTACGGACCGTAAGGACCGTCACTGCTGGAGCCGCCACGCTGGGGGCGACCGCCGCCCGGGAGACCGCGGAGGGCGGGCCGGACATCGACCATGTAGACGATGGTGGCGATGAGGCCGATGATCGGCAGGAACGACAGGACGCCGAAGATCAGATTCACCACCAGCGCGAGAGCGAGAATGATCAGCCAGAACGGCTTGGTCTTCTTGTCCGCCGCGCGATAGGCGTCCTCACGGCGCGTGGCCGCGTCGATCAGCGCGAAGGCACTGAACACGGTCAGCGCCAGGTTCAGCAGCCACAGAAATCCCGTGAACCCCTGCATCAGCACAACGTCCACCACCCGTATCGGATCGTCCCTACCCCGTCACCGTACCCGCAACGGCGTCCTCACTACGAGGAGAACGGGCCGGGCACCCGGGAAGTGCCCGGCCCCTGCCGGAGGCACGCCGCTCACTCGGCGGGCGGCGTGGTCTTCTTCGCGGCGGTCCTGCGGGCGGCCGGGGCCTTCTTGGCCGGAGCCTTCTTGGCAGGGGCGGCGGCCTTGGCCTCGCCGTCCTCCTTGACGTCGACCGGCTCGACCGGCTCGACCGGCGCCGCCTTCGGCTCGACGGCGACGGCGATCTCCTCGATCTCCTCGGCGGCCTCGCCGCGCCAGGTCTTGACGGTCTGCTCGCCGTGCTCGGCGACCTTCTCGTAGGTCTCGCGGGCCTTGACGACGTACTCGGCGGCGACGCCGACACTGCGCAGCGCGAGGTCCGTGGCGCTCTCGCCGAGCTTCTTGAGATCGGTGTCGAGGGTGGTGCCGAGCTTCTTGAGGTCTCCGTCGAGCCCGTTGATGAACTCGTTGACCTTGACCTGGAGGTTCTCCTGGGTCTCCTTGACCCGGGCGCCGGCCTCCTTGGCACGGGTGGCGGCCTTCTCCTGGACGGCCTTGGGGTCGGTGCCGCGCACGGCCTCGATACGTGAAGGTGCCTCGGCCCGCAGCTGCTCGACCAGCCCCGGCACCTTCTTGGCCTGCTGGTAGGCAAGGTCGGCGGTGCCGGCGGCGAAGTAGAGCGGGGTCGGGTCGCTGAAGGTCTTGCGCAGGTCGTCGGTGATGGCCATGGTGAGGGTCCTCCCGTATTCACATTCGGCTGAGGGTCGGTGGTGGTCCGCGGCGGTCTCCGGTGTCTCCCTGGTCAGGTTCACCCGGCACTCCGCCGCGGGCCGGCATCGCCGCGGTCATCAGGTACGGGACCGGTGCCGGGGC
Source organism: Streptomyces sp. NPDC056734 (assembly GCF_042790455.1). NCBI lineage: Bacteria > Bacillati > Actinomycetota > Actinomycetes > Kitasatosporales > Streptomycetaceae > Streptomyces > Streptomyces sp. NPDC056734. Next base: position 64,946 of record NZ_JBHTZD010000025.1, on the reverse strand, counting down.
CCCGTACGTCGCCCACGAGGTCGTCGCCCCCAGCGGACACGTCCCCGTCCGCCCCGGGCGCCACGAACCCGTTCTCCTTGCGGAACGACTCGTACACCTGGAGCAGCACCTGCTTCTGCCGCTCGTTCAGCGTCGGGTCGGCCAGGATCACGGCCCGCGTCTCGACCTCGACCGGATCACGCTCCGCGTCGAGGATCCCGGCCCGCACGTACAGCGTCTCGGCGGAGATCCGCAGCGCCTTGGCGACCTGCTGCAACACCTCCGCGCTCGGCTTGCGCAGCCCGCGCTCGATCTGGCTCAGATACGGATTCGACACCCCGGCAGCCTCCGCGAGCTGCCGCAACGACAACTGCGCGTTGCGCCGCTGCTCGCGCAGATACTCACCGAGATTGCCGACGTTGAGCGATGCCATGCCTCCACCATGCCCCCCGCTGCTAACTTTTGCAAGCACCCGCTTGCAAAAGTGTGTCGCCAGCTGGGGGGGGTGGCGGGGGCCGTACCGGATTTCGCCGTACCGGATTTCCGCCGTAACGAGATGTCCGCCGCACCGGGCCTATGCCGCACTCGTACTCGACGTCCGCCGCACCCGCGCCCCGCAGCCTTCAGCCCTCGCCCCTCGCCCCGCACCCCGTACGCCCCACACACCCCGCGCTAGCCTCGATCGCATGATCGTATGGCTCAACGGCACCCATGGCGCGGGCAAGACGACGACCAGTGCGCTCGTGCAGCCACTGCTCCCGGACGCACGGGTGTTCGACGCCGAGAAGGTCGGCGAGACGCTCATGGACATCACGCCGGGGCTGCCCGCGACGGACAACTTCCAGCACTGGCCCCCGTGGCGACCGCTCGTGGTCGAGACCGCCCGCCACGTGCTCGACTACGCCGGCGGCACCCTGGTGATACCGATGACCGTCCTGGTCGAGCAGTACTGGCGCGAGATCAGCGCGGGCCTCGCCCGCCACTCCATTCCGGTCCGGCACTTCGTCCTCCACGCCGACCTGGAGACCCTGCGCGAGCGCATCGCGGGCGACACCGTGGTCGGCCCCGATTCCTGGTTCCGGCTCAAGTACCTCGACCCCTACGCCGAGGCGGCCCGCACCTGGCTGCACGCCGAGGCCGAGGTCGTCGACACCACCCGCCTCACCCCCGCCCAGGCCGCCCTGCGGATCGCGGAGGCCGTCAAGAGCTGAGGTCCGTCGGCCGGGGGAGACCTGTGAAAGTGACCTGAGTCACACCTACCCTCTCCCTGTCACAACCGCCGCCGCCCCCTCCGTCCTAACTGCGACACCCCGGCAGATCCGGGAACCGAGGAGGCACCGTGACTCAGCCCACGGAGAAGACCGAGAAGACCGACAACACCGAGGTCGTCGTCATCGGCGGCGGTTACGCGGGCGTCATGGCCGCCAATCGTCTGACGCAGCGCGACGACCTGACCGTGACCCTGATCAACCCGCGCCCCGACTTCGTCGAACGGATCCGGCTGCATCAGCTGATCGGCGGCACCGACGACGCGATCGTCGGCTTCCGCGAGGTCCTCGCCGAGCGCGTCCGGCTCGTCGTCGGCACCGTGACCCGTATCGACGCGGCCGGGCGCACCCTGTCCCTCGCGGACGGCGACCCCGTCGGCTACGACTACCTGGTCTACGCCGTCGGCAGCGGCACCGTGGACCAGCACGTGCCCGGCGCCACCGACTTCGCGTACCCGGTCGCCAGTCTGGAGGAGGCCCGGCGGCTGCGCCCGGTCCTCGACCGCGCGCCCGCCGCCCCGGTGACCGTGATCGGCGCCGGCCCGGCCGGGATCGAGACCGCCACCGAACTCGCGGAGGCCGGACGGCCGGTGACCCTGGTCTGCGGCGGGGTGCTGGGCCCGTATCTGCACCCGCGCGGGCGCCGCTCGGTCGCCCGCCGGATGGCCGCGCTCGGCGTCCACGTGATCGAGGGCCCCGGCACCCGGGTCACCGCCGTCACCCCGGCCGCCGTCCGGCTCGCCGACGGCCGCGAACTTCCCGCCGGGATCACCATCTGGACCACCGGCTTCGGCGTCCCGGACCTCGCCGTACGCAGCGGCCTGACCACCGACACCATCGGCCGGCTGGTCACCGACGAGACGCTGACCAGCGTGGACGACGTACGGATCATCGCCGCCGGCGACTCGGCCGCGCCCTCCGAACTCGCGTACCGGATGGGCTGCCAGTCGGCCGTGCAACTCGGCCCGCAGGCCGCCGAGACCGTCCTCAGCCGCATCGCGGGCAAGACCCCCGCACCGGCCACGGTCGGGTTCGCCGGGCAGTGCATCAGCCTGGGGCGCCGCTCCGGCATCTTCCAGTTCTCCCACCGCGACGACATCGCGCTACGGCTGTACGTCGGCGGCCGGCTGGGCGCCCGCCTCAAGGAACTGGTGTGCCGGAGCACGGTCAAGCAACTCGCCCACGAGGCCCGTAAGCCGGGCGCCCGCAAGTGGTGGGTGAAGGAGGGCAAGCGGGCCCGGCGGCTGAAGGCCGCGCAGGCCACGGAGGCTGCGGAGGCCGCACAGGACCGGACTCCGGCGGTGGCGGAGCGGGCCGCCCAGGCGTAGACAACTGGCGTCCGGCGAGCAGGCGAAAGGCGGCACGCGGCAGGGAGCAGGCGACCGGCCGGGCGGCGCGGCCCACGCGGTACGTCATCGCCCCGGGCCCGCCCCGGCCACACCCGACAGCCACACCCGACAACCACACCCGGTATCCACACCCCGTAGCCACCCCCGTAGCCACCCTCTCGCCCAGCCACCCCTCACCCCCCGACGCCCCTTGGGCAAAGATGGCCCCATGCCCCTCCCCGTGCCCTCCGCGCACTCCACGCCCCTGGAAGACCTCCGTTTCTATCTCCAGTCCGCCCGCGAGGCCCTGCTCTGGAAGCTCGAAGGGCTCTCGGAGTACGACATCCGTAGGCCCCTGACCCCGACCGGCACCAATCTGCTGGGGCTGGTGAAACACGTGGCCGGCGTCGAACTGGGCTACCTCTGCGACACCTTCGGCCGCGCACACGGCGAGGCGCTGCCCTGGCAGAGGGACGCGGGCGAGACCAACGCCGACATGTGGGCCACCGCCGATCAGTCGCGCGAGGACATCGTGGGGCTGTACCGCAGGGCCTGGGCCCACGCCGACGCCACGCTCGACGCCCTGCCGCTGGACACGGTCGGCAGGGTGCCGTGGTGGCCCGGCGACAGGAACAAGGCGACCCTGCACCACCTCACGGTCCGGGTGATCGCCGACACCGACCGCCACGCCGGCCACGCCGACATCCTCCGCGAACTCCTCGACGGCGCGGTCGGCATGAGCAAGACCAACACCAGCCTGGCCACCGACGACAAGGCATGGTGGGCGGAGTACCGGGACCAGGTGGAGCGGTCGGCCAGGGAGGCGGCGGACCGGTCGGAGGCGTAAGCCACATCCAGCCCGCCGGGGTTGGGAGGCGTAAGCCACCTCCCGCCCGCCGGGGGTGGGAGGCGCAAGGCCCCTCCCACCCGGCAGGCCCGACACCCCCACCTCACCCCACCCCGCCCCACCGACACCCACCTTTTTGTACGTACTTGGCATCCGCCCCCACCCGGGCGACGCTGGACGCGTGACGTGATCAGGACGCCGCGAGTCGCTCCAGGCGGCGGTGACCCCAGTCGGAGAGGGGGGCGAGGGCCTCGGACAGTTCCCGGCCGAATTCGGTCAGGGAGTAGACCGTCTTCGGCGGCAGGACGTCGTACACCTCCCGGTGTACCAGACCGTCCTGCGCCATCTCCCGCAGCGCCTGGGTCAGCACCTTCTCGCTGAGCCCGGGTGCCCGGCGGCGCAGTTCGGCGGGCCGCTTCGGGCCGGACTCCAGCAGCCACAGCAGCAACGTCTTCCACTTGCCGTCGATCACGGCGACCGCCGCGGTCACACCGCAGACATCCAGATCACGGGCACGGCCACGTGTCATACGGAACCCTGTTCCTCGTCGATGCACCTTTTATCCATATTTCAGGAGAGTTGACACATGCCCACGCCCCCACCCAGTCTGCCGGGACAACGAGCACGACCACGACCACGAGCACGGCAACGGCCATGACCGCGACCGAGACCATGCCCACGGCCATGACCGTGACCGTCCTCGGCCTTGGCCCCATGGGCCGCGCACTGGCCGGAGCCTTCCTCGCGGCCGGACTCCGTACGACCGTCTGGAACCGCTCCCCCGGCAAGGACACCGACCTCCTCGCCCGGGGCGCCCTCGCCGCCCCCTCCGCCGAGGCGGCCGTCGCCGCGAGTGACCTGATCGTCGTCTGCGTGGTGAACTACGACGCCGTGGACGCCGTCCTGCGCCGCCCCGAGGTCGCCACCGCCCTCAAGGGCCGTACGGTCGCCAACCTCACCGCCGACACCCCCGGACGCGCCCGTGACCTGGGCAGATGGGCGGACGAGCACGGCATCCGCTATCTGGACGGCGCCATCATGACCCCGACGACGACCATCGGCACCCCCGACGCCGTGTTCCTCCACAGCGGACCCGAGGATCTGTACGACGTCCACCGCCCCGCCCTCGGCACGCTCGGCGGCACCCACACCCACCTCGGCACGGACATCGGCCGGGCCTCCGCCTACGACATCGCGCTGCTCGACATCTTCTGGACGGCGATGTCCGGCTACGCGCACGCCCTCGCGGTGGCCCGCGCCGAGGGCATCACCGCCCGGGAACTGGCCCCGTTCGCCCAGGGCATCGGCGCGATCCTGCCGCCGCTGTTCGACCAGATGGCGACGGACGTGGACGACGGCAGCTACTCCGGCGAAACGAACCCGATCACCTCCGCCGCCTCCTCCCTCGCCCACATCATCCACACCTCCGAGTCGCACGGCATCGACGCGAGCGTCCTGCGCGCGACCGAGGGCCTGGCCCGCCGGGTCATCGCCCTGGGCCACGGCGAGGACGGCTTCCTCCGAGTGACGGACCTCCTCAGCCGCCGCTGAGAACCCACCCCCAGCCCCAGCCCCCTCCCCCAGTTCCTCCTCCCCCAGCCCCCTCGCCGAGCACCCTCACCCACCGCCCAGCCACTCCCGTACGACCCCGAAGTCCGCCTCCGTCAGCGCGCGCCGGTGATCCACCCGATGCAGCAGGGCCGGGCCGGGGTGGTGGGCGTCGACCCAGGCGCGGTCGGCGGCGGCGATCTCGTCGTCCAGCCAGACGAAGGCGCGGCCGGCCGCGTGCTCGACGAGTGGCCGGGTCTTCCAGTGCACGCCGCCGCTCGGCCGCGGCTGGTCGGGCCAGTCCAGCACCGGCAACGGGGGCAGCCCCAACCAGGGCGCGATCACATCATTGGCGTCGTCCAGCCAGGTCGAGGCCCACACCAGGACACAGTCCAGGTCCCGGAGCCGATCGCCCAGGCCGGGGTCGATCCGGGTGAGCAGCGGATGCGCGTCGGGGTCCGCGCCGCCGGACTCGTACACGGGATACGGGTCCGGCGCCCCGTACGGCAGCAGCGTGCCGTCGACGTCGAGAAACAGCAGTGGGCGCACGGAAACCACGTTGCCGTACCCGCCCGTCCGCCGCTAGCGTAGATCGTATGACTGCCGGGTTGGCGGCCTTGGGCCGCGAGCGAGTTGGGTGCCCGGCCTCTGAATGAGGCGGGTGCGGGCCAGAGGCCCGCCGTTTCCTCTCTTCACCCTCATCACCTGCACCACCCCAGGGATCATGGAGAGAAGGAGACGAAACCCCAGCATGCCCAATGATTTCAATCAGCAGGTCATCGACGAGTTCCGGGCCCGGCAGGGCCGCGTCGGCGGCTATTTCGAGGGTGCCCGGCTGATCCTGCTGACCACCACCGGGGCCCGCACGGGCGCCCGGCACACCACCCCCCTCGGCTTCCTCGCCGACGGCGACGGCCGGATCCTGGTCATCGCCAGCGCCGGCGGCTCGCCCCGGCACCCCGCCTGGTACCACAACGTCCTCGCGCATCCACGGGTGACCGTCGAGAGCGGTGTCTTCCGCTACGAGGCCGACGCCACCGTACTCACCGGCGAGGAGCGCGAACGGGCCTGGACGCGGGCCGTGGAAACGGACGAGGGCTGGGCGGAGTACCAGCGGAAGGCGGGCCGGGTGATTCCGGTGGTCGCCCTCCAGGAGGTGCCGGTCGACGGCCCGCCGCAGATCAACGCCGATTCCCCGGGCGAGGCACTCAAGGCCATCCACGACGGCTTCCGCTACGAACTCTCCCTGCTCCGCAAGGAACTGACCGAGCCCGACGACGGAACGGGGGACGAGAACGGGGGTGACACCGAGGAGGAGACCGGCACCGGCACCGGGAACGCGAACGCGAACGCGAACCGTACCGGGACGCCCCTCACCACCCAACTCCGCATCAACTGCCTCACCTTCTGCCACGGCCTGCACAACCACCACACCGGCGAGGATCTCGGCATCTTCCGCGCCCTGGCCCACCGCTATCCCGAGGCCGCCCCGACGCTGACCCGGCTGCGCGAGGAGCACGACCGGATCGCGGAGCTGGTGGCCGAGTTGGAGACGGTGGTCACGGGCGAGAGCCCGAAGGCGGCCGTACGCGCGGAGGTGGAGCGGCTGACGGCCGAGCTGGAGGCGCATCTGGCGTACGAGGAGGAGCAGTTGATACCGCTGCTCGGCTGAGCTGACCCGACGGGAGACCGCCGACCGCAACGCCTGGACCGGACCGGCGGCACAGCTGCGACGGCCGACGCGCCTGGGACCCCGAGCCCCCAGGGCCTTCAGAACCCCCAGACCGGCCAGAACAGGGCCAAAAAGGGGCCGGAGCGGCCAGAAGGGGGCCGGGAGGGGCCAGAACGGACCCGCCCGGGCCCAGACCAAGACCAGGACCAGACCAGGACCAGACCTCCTAAAACGGCAGCGGTCTCCCGTGCACCACCTCCAGCCCGGACACCGCCCGGGTCAGCACCACATACAGCCGGTGCAGCCCGCGCTCCTCCGCCGCCACGATGGCGGCGGGCTCGACGGCGACGACATGGTCGTACTCCAGCCCCTTCACCTCACCCGCCGCCACCACCGCCAGCCGCGCACCCACGGCCCCAGCCCCGGCCCCACCGACACCGACCCCGGCCGCACCCACCAAACCCACCCCCTCAGCTCTCTCACCCCTCTCAGCCCTCTCAGCCTCCTCCGCCCCCTCAGCCTCCTCCGCCCCCTCAAACCCCACCCCCGCCGCGCGGAGCGCCTCCCGCACCCACCCCACATCCGCGTCAGCCGCGACCACCCCCACCGACCCTTCCCTCTCCAGCGCGTCCCGCGCGGCGGCCACCACCGCCCCCGGCAGATCCCCGCCCGCCGCCCGGATCCGCAACTCGCCGTCCCCGCGCAGGGACCGCCCGGCCGGTACCGCCACGTCCAGCCGTGGCAGCAGCCGGTTGGCGAGCCCCAGGACCACGCCCGGCACCCGGAACCCCGTGGTCAGCGGTACGACGACGGCGTCCGGCTTGCCCAGATGGCGCAGGCTCGTCGCCCAGGAGCGGGCGGCCCACGGGGTGGTGCCCTGGGCGAGATCACCGAGCACGGTCAGCGAACCGAACCGGGCCCGGCGGGCGATCGCCCGGCACTCCATGGGGGACAGATCCTGTGCCTCGTCGATGACGACATGGCCGTACCCCTCGGGATGGGCGATCAGCCCCGCCACCTCGTCCAGCAGCACCAGATCGGCGGCCGACCAGCGCGCCGACCTCCACGACCGGGGCGGACGCGCCCACCGCAGGATGTCCCGCTCCCCTTCCTCCAGCAGCCCGTCCGACGCCCGCGCCAGCGCGTCGGGGTCCCCGAGCAGCCCGGCGACCACCTCCTCGGGCCGCACGCGGGGCCATACGGCGTCGACACCCGGCCCGAGCAGCCGGGACACTCTCCGCACCCAGGCCGGCGAACGCGGCCCGGCCCGCCGCTCGGCCCGCAGCCGTACACGCTCCACCAGCCGGGTCCGCACCCGCTCCCGCCCCACGGCGTAGGGCGGGCCCTCGCCCAGCACGCCCGCGACGACCTCGGCCACCTCCTCCCGCCCGACCCGCCACCGATAGGACCCGTCCACCACGACGACCGCCTCGCCCCCACCGGGGTCCACCCGCTCGTACAGACCCCGGCGCAGCACCTCGGCCATCCGGATGTCGTGCTTGAGGCGAGCGGCCTGGGAACCGTCCTCCCCGGACCGGCCCCCGGTGGCCAGCTCGTCCCGCAGGGTGGACTGCCGTACGCCGCTCTCCCCGAGGGCGGGCAGCACAGCGGCGATGTACCGGAGGAAGACCCGGTTGGGCCCGAGAATGAGCAGCCCACCGCGCCGCATCCGCTCCGGATGGCTGTACAGCAGATAGGCGGCCCGATGCAGCCCCACGGCGGTCTTTCCGGTCCCCGGGGCGCCCTGCACACACACCGACTCGGCGAGACCGGCTCGTACGAGATCGTCCTGGTCGGGCTGGATGGTCGCCGCGATGTCCCGCATGGGGCCGATCCGGGGCCGCTCGATCTCACGGGCGACGATCGCACTGGCCCGGGACTCACCGCGCGCGAGCCACTCGTCCTCCAGCGAGGTCAGGTCGGCGGAGTCCCCCCGGCTGCCGGGCGCCCATCCGAAGCGGCGGCGCACGGCGATCCCTTGCGGATCGGCGGGACCGGCCTGGTAGAACGCCCGGGACACGGGGGCGCGCCAGTCCACGACGAGCGGCGGAGCGGCCGGATGCTCACCGACCCGCAGCCGCCCGATGTGCAACGCGGACTGCCCGCCGCCCGCCGGCTCACCACCCCCATCGCCACCGGCCGTGAAATCCAGCCGCCCGAAGAACAACGGCCCCTCGGGCAGCTCCCGCAGCGCCTTCGCCCGACTGCGCAACCCATACCCGAGCACCTCGGCGTCCGCCCCGGACGCGGAGGCGTTCTCCCCGATCACCACCTGTTCATCGGCCCCGTCGACCATCGCGGCGAGGGCGGCACGGCAGCGGTCGTGATGGGCACGCTCATGGAGAAGGGCCTGGCGGGAAGGGTCGGGCGCGTTCATGCCTCCAAGATACCCAAAAAAGTAACCGAGTTAAATTATTAACCCAGTCACGTCACTCGATCGTGTCACTCACCCCGCCACCCCACCCCGCACCCTCAGCCCGGCCAACCCACCCTCAAGCCGGCCGAACGCCCGCTCCGCGGCGGCCACGGCATCCCCCCGCACCACCTCCACCGCCTCCCCACCGGCCACCCGCCGCCAGTTCTCCTGCGCCAGAATCCGCTGAACGGCGATGATCTGCCCGGCCGCGAGCCGCGCGTCCAGGTCTCCGCCGAGCGCCTCGGCGAGCGCGGCCTCGGACCGTTCCACATACTCGGAGGCGCGGGCGACGAGCGACGGAGTCCCGTAGAGCAGGGTGTGGAAGGCGAGCACCTGCGGATGGGCATTGAGCCCGGTCACCGGGTCCCCCCGCTCCAGCCCCGCCAGAAAATGCCGCCGCAGCGCCGCGATCGGCGTCGGCCCCTCCGCCACCACCCGCGCCGCCTCACCCTCGTGATCGGCGATCCGGTGCAGCACGAGATCCTCTTTGGCGGGGAAGTACCGGAACAGCGTCGGCTTGGAGATCTCCGCCGCGGCGGCCACCTCCGCCACGGACACCGCGTCGAACCCCTTCTCCAGAAACAGCCCGATCGCGGTCTCCGACACCACCTCGTACATCCGGCGCTTCTTCCGCTCCCGCAGACCACCGGTACCGCTGTCGCTCATGGGGAGAGCCTACGCATCCCGCCCCAGCGGTCCCTTGGCCCAGTGGGCCCGGCGGCCCGGCGGCCCGGCGACCCGGGGCGGCTCAGCGACCCGGCTACCCGGCGACTCGGTTGCCCAGCAGCTCCACGGCCCTCGACTCCACGGCCCTCGTTTCCACACCCGTTCGTCCCGGTCCGGCGTCCACGTCCGCGTCCGCGTCCGCGTCGACATCCAGGTCCACGTCCACGTCAACACCGCGCGGCCGGTCGGCGGCGGGGCACCAGCCAGGGCCCGAGGGAGCGACGGGCGTCCGGGTCGCCAGGTCACGCGCGTGCCACTCACGCAGGGCCCGTACCGCCTCGGCAAGGCCGGCGGGGGCACCGGCGTTCTCCAGTTGCCCCCACGCCCGCTCCAGCGCCCGGCACACCCGGCCCGCCGCGTCGGTGTAGTGCTCGGCGCCGGCGTCGTCGGGCAGGGCGAGCGCGGCGCGCATGACATCGGGGAACACCGACTGGACGTACTCGAAGCCCACATAGGTGCCGAGATCGGGACTCAGGCCGACGGTCAGCTCCGGGCGTTTCGCCTGGCGCATCGCGTCTTCCCACCGGTCCTGGGCGAGCTTGCGCTCCCCCGCGTCGTAGTTCATCCGGACCAGATGGGTCGCCAGGTCGTGCAGGGGATCGCCGTACAGGCTGAGTTCCCAGTCCAGGAGGGTGAGCCGCTCGCCGCCCGGGGCCGGGGTCACGATCACGTTCGCCCGGTGGACATCGGTGTGCAGCAGGATGAAGGGGCGTGCGGTGAGGCTCGGGCGGGAGCCGAGGAAGTCGTCGACGAGCGTGGGCCGGATCCCCAGAGCCTCGAAGAGGAGCCGGAAGCGGGGGAGGTTGCGGTCGTGGACCCGATGCTTCGTGAAATCCGCCAGCCCGCGCAGAAAGCCCTGGCTGTCGCCGCTCTCCGGCCAGTCGGCGGGCAGCGCGGGCAGCTCCTCGGCCGGTACGGCGGCCAGCGCGGCGAAGACCCCGGCCAGCTCCCCGATGCGCGCCTCCCCTAGCGGCCGGTCGGCCGGCTCCTCGGACAGCGGATGACCTGCCACAAAGGCGTGCAGAGACCATTCGCCGAAGTCCCACAGACAGCGCGGGACATCGTCCAGCCGCTCGCTCACCACACGCAGCACCTCGGACTCCCGCCAGATCCGGGGCACGACCTCGACCGTCTCGAACGGCACCCGGAACTTGGCCCGTACCTGGCCGGAATCCATCCCCAGCAGATAGGCCAGCGGCTGGCCCAGCTCAAGGATGTGGTTGCTGTTGTGGTGGCCGACCACCACGTCCCCGGCGGCCCTGGCGCGGCGACGCCCGGCGAAGTACCGCACCAGTGCGTGGTGCGCCGGATGGGGCGGGTGGTGCTGCATGGATGCAGAGCGTACCCGGGGTGGTGATCGTTCTCACGTTTGGCCCGGGGATCCGGGGAGATCGACGCCCTGCAAGGCCACGACCAGGGCACCCCTGTGCGCACCTCGCTCGGTCACGGCCCTTTCAATGCCTCCTCACGGCCGTCAGCAACGGTTCGAGGGAGGGCAGGATGTCCCTTTCCGGCACCCCCGTGTCCCGCATCCGCCGGGTCGCCGAGTCGCTGCTCGCGTAGCCCAGAAAGGGGACCCCGGCGGTGCGCGCGGCGGCGTGGTCGGTGGAGCTGTCACCGATCATCAGGGTGTCCCCGGGCGCCGCTCCCATCGCCCGCAGGGCACGTTGGAGCATGTCCGGATGCGGCTTGAGGAGATGCAGTTCGCCGGTACGGCCATAGATGTGGGGGGCGAAACAGGACAGCAGGCCGCGGCCCTTGAGGTACTCCTCGGCCGTGCGGGCCGAGTTGTTGGTCACGATGGCCAGCTGGGCGCCGACGGCCACCCAGGTCCGGATCAGCGCGTCGGCGTACGGAGTCGGCCAGGCACCCCGGGCGGCCTGCAACTCGCACTGAGTGAGGTGCTCTTCGAGGTCCAGGACGAGATCGGTGCCCGGCTGCCGGGCGGCGAGGGAGCTGAGCACCCCGTGCGGATCGGGGCTGCGCAGCTCCGCTTCGGTGAGCAGATCGGCCCGGCCGTGCGCCCGCAGCCACTCCACCTGGGCCCGGGCTATGTGGGAGGCGGGGAATCCGGCGAACAGCCGGCAGATCGGCCCGTCGAAGTCGAAGAGGACATACCGCGTGCCCTCGACCAGTTCGCCGAGTTCCTCAGCCGCCAGCGCCACCAGGTCCGTCCGTCCAGTCTCAGGAGTCACCAGCTGAGTGTCTGCCGCACTCAGCTCGATTCCCAGAGGGCATCGAAGCAATTCTGGATGTCCTCGACGATCGCCGCGTCCTGGCCTCCCCGATCCCGCCGGAACTCGAACAGCGAGGAGTTGAACCCGCTCACGTCGAGGACGTCGAAGGGCTCGACATCCGGCAGATCCCGGTGCGGGGATCTGCTCACCCGGTAGTTGCCCTGAAGCGCGAGGGTGCCGTTGAGCACGTACTGCTTCACAGAGGGCACGAACGGCAGCGGCCTGAAGGTGACCCTCGCGTCGACCCCGTATCCCCCCAGGACCGATGTCACATAGAGGTCCATCACCTTCATCTGATCCTTGATCTGCTGCCTCAGAAGGCGCTGTAGCTGCTCCGCCCGCCCCGCATCCCCATCCACCGGCACCGGATAGGGCAACCCCACCTCCGGCCCCGGCAGCAGGCACCGCACCTCCACCGACTGCGGGCGGACCTCGCCGCGTCCCACGGCCGTGCACATCTGGCCGATCGCCCACAGGAGGGTCTCGGCGGTGAAGCAGAGGGCGTCGACGCGGACCCGGGGGGCGCGGAAGGCTTCGGCGAGGTAGGAGATGAGGACCACTCGGGCGGCGCGGGAGCGGTCGGGGTCGGTGCGGTGTTCGGCGACGCGGGGCGGACTGCCCTTGCTGACGTGGGTGAGGAGGCCGTCCTCCCTGAGTGCGTGCAGGGCCTGGCGGATGGCGCCGCGCTCCACACCGAACTCCTCGACGAGTTCCGCCTGGGTGGGCAGCCGGTCGCCGGCCTTCAGCTCGCCGACACGGATCCGCTCACGGAGAACGTCGGCGATCTCCTGCGGGGATCGCCTGGTGTCGTTCCCCGAGGATTCCTGGGTGGCGTGGGTGACTTGGGTGTCCTGGGTGGCGTGGGTGGCGTGGGTGGCGTGGTGCTCCTGGGCATCGCGGAGATCGGCATTCTCGGAGTTGCCGGCGTTGTCGGCACTATCGACACTGTCGGCATTGTCGGTGTCGTCGTGGTTGTCGGGGTGGTCGTTCACTGCCACGCACTCCTGGTAGCCGGGATCAGCCGAGGGTCAGATCTGTGGTGATGGTTTCCCAGAGTGCGTCGAACCACTTCTGGGACTCGTCGACGAACGCCCCGTCACGGTGGCTCGCCTGTGCCAGGAAGGAGAAGAGGACCGAGTCGTTGCCCCCGGCGTCGTACAGCTCCGGGATCGCGCCCTCGGCCTCGCGCCGGGTGACCGTGTAGTACGACATCAGCGCCTCCTCCCCGTTGAGCAGGAACAGCTTGAGCGGCGGGGTGAAGGGCAGGGCGCGGAAGCGGACGGTGACGTCGATGCCGTGCGAGCCGCGCAGGGCGCGCAGGTTGTGGCGCAGGACATGGCCCTGGGCGTTGCGCTGGGCCAGCCAGCGCTGGTGCACGGTGTCGTCCTCGCCGGTGACCGGCGTCGGGAAGGCCAGGTCGATATGGCGCGAGGGCAGCAGCAGCCGTACGTCGATGGACTCGGGGCGCAGTTCGCCGGAGTGGATGCGCAGCAGCGGTTCGCCCAGGGCAAGCATCAGGATCTCGGCGGTCAGGCAGACGGCGTCGACCCGGACCCGGGGCGCGGCGAACGCCTCCATCAGCCGTGGCGCCAGCCCGACCGCAGTCAGCTGGGGTTCGTCACCGGGTGCCGCCGGGCGGGCGATCCTCGGCGGGCTGCCCTTGCTCACATTGCTGAGCAGCCCGTCGTCCTGGAGCGCGCGCAGGGCCTGGCGGATGGTGCCGCGCTCCACACCGAACTCCTCGGCGAGTTCGGCCTGGGTGGGCAGCCGGTCGCCGGCCCTCAGCTCGCCGCGATGGATGCGCTCGCGCAGGATGCCGGCGATCTCCTGCGCTGTGTGCCTACTGCTGCCGTTCACTGCCACGTTCTCCTGGGTCACAACCAAACGCTACAACTCGGATCGGGATGGTGGGAGTTGAAGGAAAGTTGTTTATAAGTAGCCACCAAGTGGGGACAACCATTGCAGAGTTGGTAACCAACTTACGGCAGTTGGCGGAAGCTTTGCCTCCCATGCCGAACCGCCCCGGCTGTCCGAAGGGGGACTCACCATGCCTGTCCTCGCCCTCCTCTCCGCCGTCTTCATCGTCGGTTTCCAGCAGCTGGTCCAGTGGAAGTACGGCGCCGCAGGCATCGTCGGCCTGCTTCTGCTGTCCATCGGCGTCAAGGCCAAGAGCCCGGCCATCACCTCCGCGGGCACGGTCCTGCTGGCCCTGCTGCTCACCGGCCCGGCGATGTGACCGCGTACAACCTCCCGGGAGCCGGTCAGTTCACCAGCGTCAGCTCCGAACTGATCGTCTCCCACAGCGCGTTGAACCAGTCGTACGACTGCGTCACAAAGGTGGTGTCCCGCAGGTCGTCGCCCTGGTCGAAGGCGAACAGCATCGACCGCGTGCCCTCCGCGTCGTACATCTCCAGCTGCTCGTGCCCGACCTCTTCCTCGCGGCGCGTCAGCGTGTAGTACGCGAACAGCGCCTCCCGCCCGTTGATCAGATACAGCTTCACCGGCGGGGTGAAGGGCAGCGCGCGGAACGAGACCCGTACCTCGACGCCATGCGTGGAGCGCAGCGCGAGCAGATTGTGCTGGAGCACCTGCCCCTGGGCGTTGCGGTGCGCCAGCCAGCGCGGATGCACCGGATCGTCCGGACCCCGGGCCGCCACCTGGCGCGGAAAGGCGAGGTCGATGTCGCGCGAGGGCAACAGCACCCGCACCTCGACCTTGGCCGGTTTCAGCTCCCCGGCGTGGATCCTGCGCAGCGGCTCGCCGATCGCCAGAGTCAAGGAGGCCGAGGTCAGACACAGCGCGTCGATCCGGACATGCGGGGTGGCGAACGCGTCCGCGATCCGCGGGGCCAGCGCCACCGTGGTCGGCTGCGGTGAGGCGAACGGACCGGCCGGCACCCGGCCCAGGTCGAGGGCGACGGTCGCCGGGCTCCCCTTGGAGACATTCGTCAGCAGCCGTTCCGCCTGAAGCGTCCGCAGGGCCTGGCGCACGGCACCCCGCTCGACCCCGAACTCTTCGGCCAGCCGCGCCTGCGTGGGCATGCGCTGCCCCGGCCGCAGCGCCCCGGACCTGATCCGGGCGCGCAGCTCCTCGGCGACCTCTCGGTGGGTCCGGTCAGACCGCGCGGACCGCAGAGGCCGTTTGCTCCCCTTGACGGAGGCGTTTTCCGGGTCCACAACCAAACACTACAACTTCCCGCCATCTTCAGACAGTTCAAGGAGAGATGGTTATGAGCCGATCCAAGCGGAGATAAGTACAGTGAAGTTGGTGACCAACTTCTACAACATGGTCAAGCTTTCCGGAGGTTGGCCATCAGGGGGATCGGGCTCCCTTCCGGAGGGGAGCCGGGAGTCCGGTCGCTACGGATGCACAGCCACAACCGCATACACGAGGCACAACCGCATACACGAGCACAACCACGTACACGAGCACAGCCACAACTCCATGCACAGCCACAACTGAAGAGCACGCTACGGATGCGTGAGTCCACCGTCACCGACAGAGGAGAGAAAGGAGAGAGGAGAGAGGAGATCAGAACATGTCCGGGCACCAAGGCCGCCTGGACGTACGCAGCAGGGCGTCGGCCTTTGGGGCGGCGCCCGCTCGTTCTTCCCGGACCCGGCCGAGCGCGGCCAGCCGCACCGCCGACCCGTCCCCGAGCCACAGCTCGCTCAGCGCGGAGATGTCGAGCGCGAGATCGGCGCCGTCGCCCGTCGGCGTGCACGACACCCCCGCCGCACCGGCGTCGAGCCGGAACCGCCCGCCGCTGAGCCCGGCGGCGTCGGCGACCTCGAGCACGAGCGTCCCCTCCCCGCCGTAGGTCCGCGCCTCCAGTGCGGCCACGACATCGAGGATCCGCACCCACAGCCAGTCCGCCTCCCCGGTGAGCTGCGCGGCGCGCGGGTCGGGGAGCAGATCGGGCACCAGGTCGTCCGCGGCCCGGTAGCCGGTCCTGACCCGGGTGACCCAGTCGACGGAGCAGACAAAGCGCCACAGCGCGCGCTCGGCGGCGGGGGTGACGGCGATCAGGTCCCGCACGGTCGCCGTGTTCTGCGGCTGCTTGCGGTCCCCCCAGTGGTCGTCGACGGCGTAGGCCGCGTACCCCTCGATCTCCCCGTCCGCCGAGCGGTAGACGGCGTAGAAGGGCTCGGTCCAGGGGGCCGCGTCCCGCCGTACGACGCCCGTCGTCACGTTCCACCAGCGCTCGCCCCGGTCGACGGCGCCGTGCTGGCGGGCGCGGAGCCGTTCATGCAGCTCGGGCCCGGTCTTGCGGACCTCCTCGCCGTCGACCAGGTCGATCCGCCCGCCGTCGTCGGGGACCGGCAGCCGCGGGTCGAGACCGGCGCGCGGCACCTCGATGGTCCACTCGGCGGTCCTGACGGCCGGGCCGAAGCCGTACCGCCCGTAGATCGGGTACTCGGCGGCGATGAGCGTCGCGACGACATCGCCGCGCTCCCGGGCCGCCGCCAGGTCCTGGGCCATCATCCGGGTCAGGATGCCGCGGCGGCGGTGGGTGGCGGTGACGGTGACATTGGAGATGGCGTCGGCGGGGACGGACCGCCCGCCGACGGCGGTGAGCGACTGGGCGAAGGACCGGAACGTCCCCACACAGCGCCCGCCGTCGAACGCGCCGAGCGTACGGCCCGGTTCCACGTACGAGGCCCGGTCCGCGGCCTCCGCCTCGGAGATCTCGGGGCTGCGCAGAAACCCGATGTTCAGCGCGCGGCTCCACTCGGGGATCTCGGCGGGGTCGATCGGACGTACGGCGATCTCGGCGACCTCGGCGGTCCCGGCGGTCCCGGCGATGGCGTCACTGCGGCTCATGAGATCACGGTAGGGGGAGGGTGCACGGGTGTCGCGGGGTTTTCCCGACACCCCCGCCCGCCCGCACGCCCCTCCCCCTCGCACCGCGGCTCACGGCGACTCACCGCGATCCACGGCACCTCACGACACCTTTCGGCACCTTTCGGCACCTCACACCAGCAGATCGTCCACCTGGGCCTCCCCGTCCCGGTACCGGCGGGCGATCTCCGCGCTGCACTCGTCGGTCGTGCGTTGCAGGGTCTGGCGGCGGCGGGAGACCTGTTGCTCGTAGCGGACCAGGCGGACCATCGCCGAGGTCAGCTCCAGGTCCGTCCGGGCGTCCAGGGCCGACAGTTCCACCTCGCCGAGCATCTCGGCGGCCAGCCGCCGGTACTCCTCGCTCTGCGGGGTGCCCAGGGTGACATGGCGGGCGGAGGAACGCTGGCGGGCGGGCGCGTCCGTGAGGATCTCCGGGAGGCGGTCCATCAGCGCCTCGCCGGGCGCCACGAGGGACGCGGTGCCGCGCCGGGCCAGTTCCGCGCGCAGGATGTCGATACGGCCCTGGAGCAGCCGTCGTACGTAACTCAGGTCGGCCTCGTCCCGCTGGGCGTCCCGGCGCAGGGTGCGCAGTTCGGGCAGGTTCAGCGTGGTCAGATCGTGCTCGGGCGCGGCCGGCGGCAGCGCTGGACTGCCGGTGCGCTGCGCGGGCGGCTGTGCCCCGCGTGTCAGCGAGACCGGGCTGGGCGGCTGCCCCGTACTCGGTGTGCTCATGTGCCTCAACCGTCCCCTCGACGGGTGTGTGGGCAGCATCGTGCCACCCCAAGTGGCCGCTATGTGACCGAGTGCCCCCGATCGGCCCCAGATGGGGGGTTGGCGGGTGCGGTCCGCGGGCCCGGCATGATGGTCGTATGCGAGCCGTGGTGCAGAGGGTGGACGGTGCGAGCGTCGTCGTGGACGGCGAGACCGTCGGGGAGATCAGTGGTGAGGGGCTGTGCGTGCTGGTCGGTGTCACGCACGACGACACGAAGGAGCAGGCGGCCCGGCTGGCGCGCAAGCTGTGGTCGATCCGGATGCTGCACGACGAGCGGTCGTGCAGCGACGCGGACGCCCCGCTGCTGGTGATCAGCCAGTTCACGCTGTACGGGGACGCCCGCAAGGGCCGCCGCCCCACGTGGAACGCGGCGGCGCCGGGCGAGCTGGCCGAGCCGCTGGTCGAGGAGGTCGTGGCCCAGCTGAGGGGGCTGGGGGCGACGGTGGCGACGGGCCGTTTCGGGGCGGGCATGCGGGTGTCCCTGACGAACGACGGACCGTTCACGGTGCTGCTGGAGATGTGAGCGCCCCAGCCCCCGACCCCGGACCCGGCACCGGCACCGGCACCGGCCCCCGACAGCGGACCCAGCACGGCGGCACGGCAGCGCTACGGCGCTATGGCGCTACGGCGTGACCACGACCTCCTGAGCCGCCGCCGTCTCCCCGGCCAGCAACCGCGCGTCCACCGGCACATTCCGCTTGACCAGCGCGAGGGCCACCGGCCCCAGCTCGTGATGGCGGACGGAGGTGGTGATGAAGCCGATCTTGCGGCCCTCGCCACCGTCGGTGCCGTCGTCCGCGACCCGGATCTCCGTGCCGTGGGGCGGCAGATGCACATCGCTGCCGTCGAGGTGCAGAAAGACCAGCCGACGCGGCGGCTTGCCCAGATTCTGCACCCGGGCGACCGTCTCCTGACCGCGATAGCAGCCCTTCTGGAGGTGCACGGCCGTCCCGATCCAGCCCAGCTCGTGCGGGATGGTCCGGTGGTCGGTCTCGAAGCCGAGCCGCGGCTGGTGATGCTCGACGCGCAGCGCCTCGTACGCCAGCAGCCCGGCCGGCGGCCCCGCCTTCCCCGCGTACGACTCCAGGTCGGCACGGGGGACGAACAGATCACGGCCGTACGGCGTCTCCCGCACGGCCCCGCCCTCGGGGACCTCGGCGATGGAACCGGCGGGGAGGTACACGACGGCGATGTCGGCGGTGCGGTCCTCGACCTCGACGCGGTAGAAGAACTTCATCGACTCCAGGTACGCGATCAGGGCGTCCTGGGTGCCCGGCTCGACATGGGCCCAGACCGTCGTACCGTCGTCGACCAGATACAGCGCGTGCTCGATATGGCCGTTGGCGGACAGGACCAGCGCCTCGGTGGCCTCGCCGGGCGGCAGCTCGCTGACGTGCTGGGTGAGCAGCAGATGCAGCCAGCTCAGCCGGTCGTCGCCGGTGACGGTGACGACCCCGCGGTGCGAGAGGTCGACGAAGCCGGTGCCGTCGGCGAGTGCGCGCTGTTCACGGAAGAGGTCGCCGTAATGGGCGGCCACGCCTTCGTCCACACCCTCGGCGGCAACGGCGCCGGGAAGGCTCAGCAGGGGGCTCTTCATACGCCAAGCCTACGACTCGGTAGTTGAAGCTTTGCCAGAAGTACTGTCGGCAGCAGCGCCGGAAGCGGCGGCCACCGCCTTGGCGGCACACTCCCGGCACCGCCCGAAGATCGCGAAGTGCTTCATATCGGTGTCGAAACCGAACTGCTCCCGCAGTTTCGCCGTGAAATCCGCGGCGACGGCCACATCGGCCTCGATCACATTCGTGCAGTCCCGGCACACCAGATGGAGATGGTGATGCCGGTCGGCCAGGTGGTACGTCGGCGCCCCGTGCCCCAGATGCGCGTGGCTGACCAGCCCCAGCTCCTCCAGCAGCTCCAGCGTCCGGTAGACGGTGGAGATGTTGATCCCCGACGCCGTCTTGCGGACTTCGCCGAGGATGTCGTCCGGGGTCGCGTGCTCCAGGGTGTCCACGGCTTCGAGCACGAGTTGCCGCTGCGGTGTCAGCCGGTAACCGCGCTGCCGCAGATCGCTCTTCCAATCGGTGCTCACCACACCAAGAGTCTAGAACTACTTGAAGAAAGCGATCCCGTCGTCCGGCATGTCGTCCGGCAGGGCCTTCGCCCAGCGCTCCACGTCCTCGGGCGTGACGACCTTCTTCAGGTGCGCCGACATGTACGGACGCAGCTCGACGTCGGGGGTCTGCTTCTCGCCGACCCACATCAGATCGCTCTTGACATACCCGTACAGCCGCTTGCCGCCGGAGTAGGGGCGGGAGCCGGGGGTGCGGGCGACCGCGTCCGTGACCAGGTCGATCTGGGGTTTCTGGTGGGCCAGCTCGCCGTACCAGATCTCGATGACACCGTCGTCGCGGGTCATCGTCACCTCGACCTTGCGGGTGTCCTCGATCCGCCAGAAGCCGTGCTCGCTCTCCAGCGGACGGACCTTGTTGCCGTCGTTGTCCAGCACCCAGGTGTGGGACTGGTACTCCAGGAAGTCACGGCCGTCATGGGTGAAGGAGACCTCCTGCCCGAAGTTGCACTTCTCGGAGCCGGGGAAGTCGTGCACACCCGCGCCCGCCCAGTTGCCGAGCAGGAAGACGAGCGGGACAAGGTCCTTGTGGAGGTCGGACGGGATCTCGATCATGAGCTGTGGTTCCTCGGAGACGGGGCAGCCGGACAGGGAAAGGTCAGCGCTGGCCCTGATACAGCTTCTTCACGGCCAGCCCGGTGAACGCGAGAACGCCGACGCAGACCAGGACGAGCAGAGCTTCGAAGAAAAAGACCACGGAAATGCTCCTCGGTGAGCGGATACGGCATGCACTGGGCCGCGCCCCAGCTTACGCGTCCGGGCCCCGGCCCTCTTTGCGAGGTAGCCCCGCCGGGGGCACCCCCATGGGCGCCCCCGACACCCTGGCGGAGTGCCGGGCGGTACGGGGCTACCCTGCGGGCATGGCGAAGAAGCTCGTGATCAAGGTGACCGCGGGGGCCGATGCCCCCGAGCGCTGCTCGCAGGCGTTCACCGTCGCCGCGGTGGCCGTGGCCAGCGGGGTGGATGTGTCCGTGTGGCTGACCGGTGAGTCGGCGTGGTTCGCGCTGCCGGGGCGGGCCGCGGAGTTCGAGCTGCCGCACGCGGCGCCGCTGCCCGATCTGATCGAGTCGGTCCTCGCGGCGGGCCGTCTCACCCTGTGCACCCAGTGCGCGGCCCGCCGTGAGATCACCGAGAAGGACGTCATCGAGGGCGTCCGGATCGCCGGGGCCCAGGTCTTCGTACAGGAGGCACTGGCCGACGACACGCAGGCGCTCGTCTACTGACCCCTCAGGGCCCCGCCCTCTCGGTCCACAGGCAGAAGGGGTGGCCCGCCGGGTCGAACAGGACGCGTACGTCGTCCTGGGGCTGGTGGTCGGCCTGCCGGGCTCCCGCAGCGACCGCCCGGGCCGTCTCGGCGGCCAGGTCGTCCACCTGGATGTCGAGGTGCAGCATCATCTGCTGCGCGCCGGGTGCGCGGGAGGGCCAGACCGGGGGGACGTACTCCGGTTCGGTCTGGAAGGAGAGGGCCAGGCCCGGGGTGCCCTCGGGCGGGCCGGTGAGCACCCAGTCGGGCTCCTCGCGGCGTACGACGTAGCCGAGCAGCCGCTGGTAGAAGCCGGCGAGCGCGTGGGCGTCGGGGGCGTCGAGCACGACCGTGGACAGTCTGGTGGGCGACATACGGTCTTCCTACCAGGGCGGGATTCGGGATTCCTACCAGGGCGGGATTCCTACCGGGGCGGTTTCTTGCCGTCCAGTTCGTCCCACCACTCGTCGGACTTGGGGTCCCCGGAGGGGGCGTCCCACCAGCGGTCCTCGGGGCCCCGGCGGTTCGCGACGATCGCGGCCACGGGCGGGATCACCATCGCGACGACGCACAGCGCGACCGCCGCCGGGATCGACCAGAGACGGACGACCCCCCACGCCAGGACGAAGAGGCCGATGCACGTCCCCATCATGGCGAAGTAGACATGGCGCCTGCGCGCGTACATACATCCAGCTTAGGCCCGGACAGGCGGAAGGGCCGCGCCCCGGGAGTCCAACCCGTGGGACGCGGCCCCTGTGTCGCGGTGCGCGATCAGACGGCGATCGCGACCTCCGCGAGACCGCCCTGCTGGGCGACGACCGTGCGGTCGGCGGTGCCGCCGGGTACGAGGGCGCGGACGGTCCAGGTGCCCTCGGCCGCGTAGAACCGGAACTGGCCCGTGGCGGACGTGGGGACCTCGGCGGTGAACTCGCCGGTCGAGTCCAGCAGCCGTACATAGCCCACGACGGGCTCGCCGTCGCGGGTCACCTGGCCCTGGATGGTGGTCTCACCGGGCTTGATCGTCGAGGCGTCGGGGCCGCCGGCCTTCGCTCCACACATGCTGTCTCTCCAGAAGGGTCGGTCGGGGTGGATCTGGTGTCGATCGACAGGGGATCGCTCTTGGTACGTGGCTTACTTGTTGGCGCCCAGCTCGATCGGCACGCCGACCAGGGAGCCGTACTCGGTCCAGGAACCGTCGTAGTTCTTGACGTTGTCGACGCCGAGCAGCTCGTGCAGCACGAACCAGGTCAGGGCCGAGCGCTCACCGATGCGGCAGTAGGCGATGGTGTCCTTCGCCAGGTCGACCTGCTCGTCGGTGTACAGCTCCTTCAGCTCGTCGTCCGACTTGAAGGTGCCGTCGTCGTTGGCGTTCTTCGACCACGGGATATTGCGGGCGCTGGGCACGTGGCCGGGGCGCTGCGACTGCTCCTGCGGCAGGTGGGCCGGGGCGAGCAGCTTGCCCGAGAACTCGTCGGGCGAGCGTACGTCGACCAGGTTCTGCGCGCCGATGGCGGCCACCACGTCGTCGCGGAAGGCGCGGATCGAGGTGTCCTGGGCCTTCGCCCTGTACTCGGTCGCCGCGCGCTCGGGCACCTCGGTGCCGTCCACCAGCTCGCGGGCGTCCAGCTCCCACTTCTTGCGGCCGCCGTCGAGCAGCTTGACGCCGTCGTGGCCGTACAGCTTGAAGTACCAGTACGCGTAGGACGCGAACCAGTTGTTGTTCCCGCCGTAGAGGATCACCGTCTGGTCGTTGGCGATGCCCTTCTCCGACAGCAGCTTCTCGAAGCCGGCCTGGTCGATGAAGTCACGGCGGACCGGGTCCTGGAGGTCCTTGGTCCAGTCGATCCGGATCGCGTTCTTGATGTGGTTCTTGTCGTACGCGGACGTGTCCTCGTCCACCTCGACGATCACCAGAGACGGGTCGTCCAGGTGGTCCTGAAGCCAGTCGGCGTCAACCAGGACGTCGCTGCGGCTCATGCGCTTTCTCCTCCGGGGCAGTTGCGGCGGGGCGTGCGAAGTAGCTGAAAAGTCTTCGAAGACGGTGCGCTCGCGCTCGGGGCGGGCGCACGCGGGCCCTGAGCAGGGCCGTGCGGGGGGGGAAGCGGAAGAAGAAGGCTTCCGCTGATCAGAACGGGCGACAGAGCATGGCGGCAACGCGGCACAGGTCCACTGCCCGCCGCTTGGTGAGATCCGCCTGTCGCTTCATGGGCTCGATCGTAAGGACGGACAGGTCGGCATGTCACCGCCGTGTCGCATACTGAGACACGATCGTCCGCGATGTGGGATGCGGGTCGGGTCCGGGATGTCGGCACCCCGCTCCCGGACACCCGTGCGCCCGATCGCACCTGCTGGGCGGACGCCTCGTCTCACCCACCGGACGACGATCGGCCGCCGCCGGTTCACGGCCTACCCGGCCAGCACCACGTTCGAACCCGTCACCGAGATCTCCACACCATTGCTCGCGGCCTGCACCTTGTCCAGCCGGATGCCGCCCGGGAGATCGTCGATGGCCTGCTGGAAGTCGGTGATCTGGCGGATCGCGTCCTCGGCCAGATCGACGCCGGCCAGGTCGGGCAGCGAGTCCGTGCGCACCTCGACGTTGTCGCCCTCGACACCGACCGTGCTGAGCACGGACATCTCCTGGGTGCCGATGACCGGCGCCTCGACCTCCACGGCGACCTTGATCTTGCCGTTGCCGCCGTCGGAGAGGCCGGTCACCCGGGCGGTGACGCCGGGGGCGACCTCGACGGGCTCGGACCGCGCGGCCTTGAGCAGTTCGTCGTAGGCGATGACCGCGGTGCCGGTCGCACCGGCCGCGGTCGCGGAGCTGAAGTCGCCGGAGAAGTCGACGCCCGTCATGTTCGCCTTGAGGTCGTCGATCCGGATCTGCTCACCGTCGCCGGTGGGCGCCTCGTAGGTGTCGATCCCGACCTCGACGTCGTCCAGCGTGCCGCCGACGAGCTGGGTGAGGAACGGGAAGCCCTTGATCGACACGTCCGGTTTCTGCGCGAGGCCCTCGGTGCTCTGGAGTCTGCCCGCGGCCTCGCCCTCCGCGAAGTTCACCGCCAGCCGGTCCACGGCGACGAACAGCCCGCCCAGGATCACCACGACGATCAGAAGTATTCGCAGCGCGCGCATGTTCCCCACCTCGGGCGGTCTCGACAGACGGCAGTCACCGTAACCCCCGAGGAAAGCCCCGCCCGCGAATTGTCGATCACCTGTGACAACGGACAGCCGGGTCGAGGGGCCGAAGGGTCGAGGGGCCTAAGAGTCGAGAGGCCGAAGAGTCGGGGGGCCGAAAGGTCGGGGGCAGTTCGGCGCCCCCTCCCCTCCCCCCGGTCTCAGCCGATCGCCCGCCCCAGCACCCACACCGCCGGCGCCGCCGCGGCCAGCGGCAGGGCCACCCCGGCGGTGAAGTGCACGAACCGGGACGGATAGTCGTAGGCGGCGACCCGGTGCCCGATCAGGGCGCACGCCGCGGCCCCGGCGCCGAGCAGCGCGCCCCCGGCCCCGAGGTCGGTGGCCCCGCCCACCGCGATGCCCGCACCGGCGGCGGCGAGCAGCGCCACCACGACGGAGGCGGGCGTCGGCAGCGGCAGCGCGCGGGCGAGCAGCGCGACGGCGACGGCGGCGGCCCCGGCGCTCACCGCGGCGGGCTCGGCCGCGAGATACCCGGCCGCGACGATCGCCAGCGCGGCGGAGACCACCGTCGCCATCAGCCCGTACATCCGCTCGTCGGGGTCGGCGTGCGAGCGGAGCTGGAGGACCAGCGTGAGCAGCACCCAGACCCCGAGGGTCCCGAGGATCGCGGCGGGCCCGTGGTCCCGGCCGACCGCGAGCAGTACGGCATCGGCCGCGAGCGCCCCCGCGAAGGCCAGCGCGATGCCCTGCCGGGCCGGCCACATCCCGTTCAGCCGGAACCATCCGGCGGCGGTGACGCCCTGGAGCGCGACGAGGGGGACGAGCAGCGCGTACGACCCGAAGGGCGCGGCGGCGGCGAGCAGCACCCCGAGCAGCGCGGTGAGCGCGGCGGGCTGCCCGCCGGGCTCGATGATCGGTGACCGGCCTTCGAGCCGGGCGCGCTGGGCGTCGGTGACGCGGGCGTTCCCGGCGAGGGTGGCGGGACCGTAGCCGGGGCCCTGCTCGGCGGCCCCGGCCCCGGCCTCAGCGGGCGGGGGCCGGTGACTCTGCGGAGGCGGAGGCGGAGAAGGCGAGGGGACGGGAGCGGGAGCGGGCGCGGGCGTGGGCGGCAGATATGAGGTCTGTTCCGCCGCGTTCACCGGGGGGTGTGTCTGGGTCTCCCAGGTCTGCCCCTCCCACTGCTGGGTGTACTGCTGCTGGGCCTGCGGGTCCTCGTAACCCTGCTGCCAGTTGGGGTCGTGCGCCTGCGGGTACGGCTGTTGCGGATACCCCTGCTCGTATCCCTGCTGGTACGGGTGCTGCCCCTGCTGTTCCTGATACGGCGGATTCGGCTGCTGCGCTTGATAGGGGCCCTGATACGGACCCTGTCCCTCATACGGCTGGTAGCTCATCCGTCGTCATCCTCCTGCGAACGGCGGGAGCACCTCGACCGTGCCGCCCTCGGCCAGCCGTACCGTCTCATGCGCGCGGGTCCCGACGGGGTCGCCGTCGATGAGGAAGGAGCAGCGGCGCAGTACGCGGTCCAGTTCCCCGGGGTGCCGCTCGCGCACTGCGGTGAGCAGCGCGGCGAGGTCGGCCGCGTCGTACGGCTCCTCGGCGACCCCGGCGGCGGCCTTCGCGGCGGCCCAGTAGCGCACCGTGACCTTTGCCATCTCGTCCCTCTGTCGGTCCTTCTGCCGGTCCTTCTGCCGGTCCTGTGTCGGACCGGTTCGGCGGTGAACAGGGTCAGGCTAGCCCGCCCGGCGCAGGGCCCAGTGCCCGATGCGGGCGAGGAGTTCGTCGGCGGCGGCGTGCTCGGCGTGCCCCATGCCGCCTTCCAGCCAGAGTTCGGCGTGGTCACCGGCCGCGGCGGCCAGCATGTGCGGGTGGTCGACGGGAAAGTAGCCGTCGCGGTCGCCGTGGACGATGAGCAGCGGGGTCGGGGCGATCCTCGGCACCGCCTCGACGGGGGAGACGGGGACGGGGTCCCAGCCACTGCTCCGGATGCGGGTGCGCAGGCCGTACCGGCTGACAAGGCGGCCCTCGGGCCGGGTCACCAGCCAGTGCACGCGGCGCATCGGGGCGGTGCCCCGGTAGTACCAGCGGGCCGGGGCGCTCACCGAGACGACGGCCGCGCTCTCGCGGGCGTACAGCGCCCCGTGCCGCAGCACCACGGAGCCGCCCATGGAGAAGCCGACGGTGACCACGCGCGCGTGCCCCTGTTCCCGCGCCCAGGCGACGGCCGCCGCCAGATCGAGGACCTCGCGGTCGCCGACGGTGGAGTGCCCGCCGGAGGCGCCGTGACCACGGAAGGAGAACGTGACGACGGCACCGTACCGGCGGAGCGCCCGGGCGATGCGTCGCACGTGCGGCTTGTCCACGTCGCCGGTGAAGCCATGCGCCACGACGAACGCCAGCTGGCCGGGGGGTGACGTCAAAGTGTCGTATACAACGTGACCCCGCTCGTATACGGCGTCGATGCGCACACCGTCCGCCGTCTGCAAAAACGTCCGTGAGGGCGCTGAGCTGGCCGTCTCAGGCGTCTCACTCTGCGGACGGACGGTAGTGGATCGGGCCACATGACCTGCCGGACCGTTGCTCATGTGGGTATTCTGCTGGGCAGAGGACTCGGGCAACGTAGCCCCCGAGTCCTTTTGTGCTTTCGAACGCGTTGTATACGAAACGGAAAACCCCAGGTGAACCGGGCGACCGTGGCTGTGTACGGGCCGACGGGATCGCAGCGCAGCGACGCACCGCAGTGACGCACCGCACACGTCCTCGCAGGGACCGAGGAGGAACCAGACATATGAGTTCTCTGCTGCTCCTGACCAACGCCCTCCAGCCGTCGACGGAGGTGCTCCCCGCGCTCGGCCTGCTGCTGCACAACGTGCGGGTGGCCCCCGCCGAGGGCCCCGCCCTCGTCGACACCCCCGGTGCCGACGTCATCCTGATCGACGGCCGCCGCGATCTGCCGCAGGTCCGCAGCCTGTGTCAGCTGTTGCGCTCCACCGGCCCCGGCTGTCCGCTCATCCTGGTCGTGACCGAGGGCGGCCTGGCCGCCGTCACCGCCGACTGGGGTATCGACGATGTCCTGCTCGACACGGCCGGTCCGGCCGAGGTCGAGGCCCGGCTGCGGCTGGCCACCGGCCGTCAGCAGCTGGTCAACGACGACTCGCCCATGGAGATCCGCAACGGCGATCTCTCCGTGGACGAGGCCACCTACAGCGCCAAGCTCAAGGGCCGGGTCCTGGACCTGACCTTCAAGGAGTTCGAGCTGCTGAAGTACCTGGCCCAGCACCCGGGCCGGGTCTTCACCCGCGCCCAGCTGCTCCAGGAGGTCTGGGGGTACGACTACTTCGGCGGCACCCGGACCGTGGATGTGCACGTACGGCGGCTGCGGGCCAAGCTGGGCCCCGAGCACGAGTCGCTGATCGGGACCGTACGCAACGTCGGCTATCGGTTCGTCACGCCGGAGAAGGTGGAGCGGGCCGCCGACGAGGCCAAGGCGAAGGCCGCGCGGCCGCAGCCGGACAGTGCCGAGAGTGCTGTGAACGCCGGGAATGCTGTGAATGCTGTGAATGCCGACAGCGTGGTCGCCTCGGCGGCCGTGGAGGTCCCGGCCGAGACCTGACGGGCGGGGGCCGGGTGGTGACCCGGCCCCGACCCGGTTTCGGCCAGGCGTTGCTCCCGCACAGAATGCCCACAGCCGGTACCGCTCTCTCCCTGCCCAGGGCGGATCAATCCGCGTAGACTCCGCGCGTGGCCAAGGTGACTAGAGATGACGTGGCGCGGCTGGCGGGAACGTCCACAGCCGTCGTCAGTTACGTCATCAACAACGGACCCCGGCCGGTTGCCCCGGCCACGCGCGAACGCGTGCTCGCCGCCATCAAGGAGCTGGGCTATCGCCCGGACCGGGTGGCACAGGCCATGGCGTCCCGGCGTACCGATCTCATAGGTCTGATCGTGCCGGACGCACGCCAGCCGTTCTTCGCGGAGATGGCGCACGCGGTCGAGCAGGCCGCGTCCGAGCGCGGGAAAATGGTGCTGGTCGGGAACTCCGACTACGTGGGCGAGCGCGAGGTCCACTATCTGCGCGCCTTCCTGGGGATGCGGGTCTCCGGCCTGATCCTGGTCAGCCACGCGCTGAACGACCTGGCGGCGGCGGAGATCGACGCGTGGGACGCCCGTGTGGTCCTGCTCCACGAGCGCCCCGAGGCGATCGACGACGTGGCGGTCGTCCTGGACGACGTGTCCGGCGCCCGCGCGGCCGTCGCGCATTTGCTGGAGCACGGCTATGCGTACGTGGCCTGTGTCGGCGGCACCGCGGACACCCCGGCGGTGGGTGACCCGGTCTCCGACCATGTCGAGGGCTGGCGTCTGGCGATGACCGACGCCGGGCTCCCGACCGAGGGCCGGGTCTTCGAGGCCCCGTACAACCGCTACGACGCCTATCGCATCGGCCTGGACATCCTCTCCGGCCCGGACCGCCCGCCCGCCGTCTTCTGCTCCACCGACGACCAGGCCATCGGCCTGCTGCGGGCGGCCCGCGAGCTGCGCATCGACGTCCCCGGTGAGCTGGGGGTGGCCGGCTTCGACGACATCAAGGAAGCGGCCCTGACCGACCCGCCCATGACGACGGTCGCCTCGGACCGCTCCGGCATGGCCCGCGCGGCGGTGGACCTCGTCCTGGACGACGGCCTGCGCGTCGCCGGCTCGCGCCGGGAACGGGTGAAGGTCTTCCCGACCAGCCTGGTCACCCGGAGATCCTGCGGCTGCGAGTAGCTGCCGCCCGGAGACACGGAGACACGGGCCGGTCCTAGCGGCGTTCATTCTCGATGAGCAATTCGGCCCAGACGACTTTCCCCGCGCCTTTGTGCGCACAGCCCCAGTCCCGCGCGAGCGCGTCGACAAGGAACATGCCTCGTCCTGTCGTGGCGTCGGCGTCGCTGATGGTGGGCCACTGCGGAGGCGTCGCGGTCTCGGTGTCCCGCACGGAGATCGCGAGGATGCTTCCGTGAAGCTCCAGGGTCACGGAGTACGAGCCCGAGGAGCTGGCGTGGCACACCGCGTTGCCCGCCAGTTCGCTCGCGACGAGAACGGCGTTCTGCGCGCTCTCGTTGCCGTGCGGGTCGATACCCCGCGATGCCAGTAACTCCCTTACCTGTGCGCGGACTTGGGCGACGGATTCGGGCCTGGTGGGATACTGGCGACGCGTGGACTGTTCGGGCATGGCGCACCCCTATGACGACCAGTGCGTACGGATGGCCCGCGTTCGGTTACGGAGCGCGAGTAGTTGCAAGTCTGCGAATGCCATGCCTTGCGTGCAAGCTTGCAAATCGATGTTCCCTCGTACGAGGGACGCTCGCTTGCCCTGGCCGGCACCGCGGTTGGACCCTCTGGGCATGTCACACAACGGATGGGGGACCCGCAATGGCTAGCCAGCCGCGTGAACCAACGGCGCGTCAGGTCCGGCTGGGGCGCGTCCTCAAGGCGCTGCGGGTGGAGGGAGGGCACGGCTCCCAGGACTCGATCGCCGACGCGCTGGGCTGGTCCGAGAGCAAGGTCAGCCGCATCGAGAGCGCCAAGATCGGGATCACGGACCATGACCTGACCCGCTTGCTCGACCTGTACCAGCTGGACAACGAGGACCAGCGGGCGTACATCTGGCAGCTCAAACGCGGTGGAAATCAACCGGGTTGGGAAAGCAAGGTGCGCCGCACGGTTCCTTCCGGGTACGCCGATTACATCGGGTACGAGGACTATGCGGTGGAGGCGTACAACGTCGAAACCGTCCTGGTCCCGGGGTTGTTGCAGACACGGGAATACGCGGCGGCGATTCTCGACCACCACCTGCCGGACCTCGCCAAGGACGAGAGGGAGGCTCGGCTGACCATTCGCGAGCGCCGCCAGGCCGTTTTCTCCCGCCCGACCCCCTTGATTTTTTGGGGAGTTGTTTCGGAGTCCGCGTTCCGACATCTGATCGGCTCTCGCGAGACCATGGCGGCCCAGCTGGAACACCTGGTCGCCGCCTGCGAGAAACACCCGCACACGATCAACCTGCTGGTACTGCCGGAGGCAGCGGCAAGCCACGCGGCCCTCTTCGGCGGGTCTTTCGTGATACTGAGCTTCCCGGAGCGGTGGGAACCCGACATCGTCTATGTCGAAGGTCTCACCTCCACCCGGTTCATCGAGGATTCCACCGAGGTACGGGAGTACGGGCAACTCTTCAGACGGCTCATGGCGGACTCCCTACGCGGCTCCGAGTCCGCCGCACTGATCCGGAAGTACAGGGACTCCTACAGCAAGGGATAGGTTCCATGACTGATCACGTCATCGATGACGCCTCGGCACTGGACGTCCAATGGCAGCGTGCCGAAGCCTCCGGAGGCAACGGGAACTGCTTTGAATTCGCCTCCATGGACGGCAAGGTCGCCGTCCGTCACAGCAAAGCCCCGCAGGGACCCGCGCTCCTCTTCACCACCTCCGAACTCGCCGCCATGCTCGACGGGGCCCGCAACGGCGAATTCGACCACCTCACCCAGCCATAGCCCGGGCGTGGTTCAGGTGCCGGGCGGTGGCACTCACGTCTCCGTCCGGTACATCAGATCCGTCTCGTACGTCGTGAAGCCCAGCCGTTCGTACACCGTCACCGCCGCCTTGTTGTCCGCGTCGACGTAGAGCATCGCCGTCGGGACGCCCTGGGCCGCGAGGTGGCGGAGGCCGATCGTGGTGAGGGACCTGCCTAGGCCGCCGCCCTGGGCGGTGGGGGACACGCCGACGACGTACACCTCACCCAGCTGCTCCTCGGCGTGGACCTTGGTCCAGTGGAAGCCGATGACCGTGCCCGCGCGCTCGGCGAGGAAGAAGCCCGCCGGGTCGAACCACGGCTCGGACATGCGGTCGTCCAGGTCGCGCTGGGTCAAGGAGCCCTGCTCGGGGTGGTGCGCGAAGGCCGCGGAGTTCACCGCCAGCCATGACGCGTCGTCCTGGCCGGGGACGAAGGTGCGGACGCTCACGCCGGGCGCAAGGACCGGGTCGGGGAGTTCCAGGCCGGTCAACGGGCGGCGCATCTGACGCAGTTCGCGGAACAGGGTGAGGCCCAGGACCTGGGCCAGATGACGGGCCGCCGCGTGTCCGCCGTGCGCCCAGACCCGCAGCCGCTTGCCGGACGCGGCCAGCAGGGCGGCGCCCAGCGCGCGGCCATGGCCCCGGCCCCGGTGCTCGGGGTGCACGACCAGTTCGGCGGCCGGCGCCTCCACCGGGTCGGTGTCCTCCAGCTGCGCGTATCCCACGAGTTCGTCCGCCAGCGTGAGCAGGAGATGGGAGACGCCCGGACGCGATCCGCCCCGCAACTGGAGCCGGCCCTGCTCCGACACCGCCTGCTGGCCGTCGTGGCGCGCGGCCTCCGCGAGCAGGTCGAGGACGGCCTCGATCTGCTCCGGGGCCAGCGCGGCATGGGTCTCGATGGTCCGGGCCTGGCCCTGGCGTGCGCTGTCGTCGCTGGTCATGCCTACGAGGGTACGGGGCCGTCCGCGCGATCGGGGAGCGTGCCAGCGGGGGCGGCGGAAACCAAGAAGTAACCCTGTACCCCCTGTCGCGCTACGCGCGTTGACCCTAGGCTGCCGCCCGGACGGGGCCTCTACCTCAGCGGGCCCCGGGCCTACCGGCAGATCCACGCACGCAGACCCACAGGGGGGCGCATGCCACTCACCACCCATCAGCCCGACCGCCGCGCCAGACGCGGCCGGACCCGGCTGCTCGTCGCCGTCGCCGGCCTGACCACCGCGGGCGCGCTCGCCGCCGCCGCGCTCCCCGGCACCGCCAGCGCCGGAGAGTCCCAGCAGAAGCAGGGCCGCTACCAGGACGTGCAACTGCTGTCCTTCAACGACCTGCACGGCAACCTGGAGCCGCCCGCCGGATCCTCCGGCCGGGTCACCGAGGTCCAGCCCGACGGCACCACGCAGACCATCGACGCGGGCGGTGTCGAGTACCTCGCCACGCATCTGCGCGAAGCCCGGGAGGGCGAGAAGTACTCCATCACGGCGGCCGGCGGCGACCTGGTCGGCGCCTCCCCGCTGATCTCCGGTCTCTTCCACGACGAGCCCACCATCGAGGCGCTGAACAAGCTCGACCTCGATGTCACCTCGGTCGGCAACCACGAGTTCGACGAGGGCGTCCAGGAACTGACCCGGCTCCAGGACGGCGGCTGCCACCCCACCGCGGGCTGCTACACCGACAAGAAGTTCAAGGGCGCCGACTTCCCCTACCTCGCCGCCAACGTCCTCGACGAGAAGACCAAGAAGCCGGTCCTCGATCCCTACTGGGTCTGGAAGCAGAACGGCGTCAAGGTCGGCTTCATCGGCGTCACCCTGGAGGCCACGCCCGACATCGTCTCCGCCGAGGGCGTCCAGGGCCTCACCTTCAAGGACGAGGTCGAGACCATCAACAAGTACGCCCAGGAGCTTCAGCGCCAGGGTGTCAAGTCCATCGTCGCCCTCGTCCACGAAGGCGGCTTCCCGGCCTCGTCGTCGTACAACTACGACTGTGACTCCCCGGGCGCAGGCGACGGCATCTCCGGCCCCATCGCCGAGATCGCCGAGAACGTCTCCCCGCAGGTCGACGCGCTGGTCACCGGCCACACCCACGCCGCGTACGTGTGCACCGTCCCGGACCCGGCGGGCAACCCCCGTATGGTCACCTCGGCCTCGTCCTTCGGCCGCCTCTACACCGACACCACGCTGACCTACGACCGGTGGACCGGGGACATCGCCCGTACGGCGGTCACCTCCGCCAACCACGTCGTCAGCCGTGACGTGGAGAAGGCGCCCGACATGACGTCCCTGATCGGCAAGTGGAACACCCTCGCCGCCCCCATCGGCAACCGCGCCATCGGCTATGTCTCCGCCGACATCAGCAACTCGGGCACCGAGTCCCCGCTCGGCGACCTCATCGCCGACGCCCAGCTCGCCCACGGCAAGGGCCTGGATCCGGAGACCGATGTCGCCCTGATGAATCCCGGCGGCATCCGCGCGCCCCTGACCTACGCGGCCACGGCGGGCGAGGGTGCCGGCGTGGTGACATACGCGGAGGGCTTCACGGTCCAGCCGTTCGCCAACACCGTCAATCTCCAGGATCTCACCGGCGCCCAGCTGATCCAGGTGCTGAAGGAGCAGGTCAGCGGGGCCAACGCGGCCGTCCCGAAGATCCTCCAGCCGTCCGCCGGACTGACGTACACACTGGATCTGACCAAGGCGGGCGCGGACCGGGTGGTCACCGACTCGATCAGGCTGGGCGGCTCCCCGGTCGATCCCTCGGCCGTCTACCGCGTCGCCACCAACAACTTCCTCGCGGGCGGCGGCGACGGCTTCCCGACCCTCGCCCTCGGCACCAACGACCTGGTCGGCTCGGACGACCTGGCCGCGCTGGAGCAGTATCTGACGGCGAACTCATCGGCCGCCGACCCGATCGCGCCGCCCGCGGCGGACCGGATCACCGTCGTGCGCTAGCCGTAGCCGTAGCCGTGTCGGTTGAGAAGTGTTGAGAAGTGACGTACGAGGCGGGGTCCGGGTCACCGGGTCCCGCCTCTCGTCCGTTCTCCGGCCGTGCTGCGGCTGAGCTACGGCCGTGCTGCGGCTACGGCTGTGCTGCGGTTGTTCCAACGAAGGTGCTACAGCATCTCCGATGTCTCCGGCGTTTCCGGCGGGGGCATCGGCGCCCCCGGCAGCCGTACCGTCGCCACCGTGCCGCCGCCCTCCGCGTGGGCCAGGGTGACCTCGCCGCCCGCCTCGTGGACCGTACGGACCACGATGGACAGGCCCAGGCCCGAGCCGGGGAGCGCGCGGGCGCTCGGGGAGCGCCAGAAGCGGTCGAAGACGTGCGGGAGTTCCTCGTCGGGGATGCCGGGGCCGTGGTCGCGGACGGTGAGGATGCCACTGCCCAGCACGACCTCGATGGCGCCGCCCTCGGGGCTGAACTTCACCGCGTTGTCCAGGATGTTGACGACCGCCCGCTCCAGCGCGGCGGGCTCCGCGCGGACGTACCAGGGGTGGAGGTCGGCGGTGATCGTCAACTCCGGGCCGCGCAGCCGGGCCCGGCGCAGGGCGCTCTCGACGGTGTCCTCGAACGACACCACCTGCACCCGCTCACCGCGCTGGCCCTCCGAGCGGGACAGCTCCTGGAGATCGCCTATCAGCGCGGCCAGCTCGGTCATCTGCGCCTTGACGGAGGCGAGCAGCGCCTTGCGGTCGGCCTCCGGGAGCGGGCGGCCGGTCTCCTCGCTGCGGGTGAGGAGTTCGATGTTGGTACGGAGGGAGGTGAGGGGGGTGCGCAGTTCGTGCCCCGCGTCCGCGATGAGCTGTTGCTGGAGTTCGCGGGATCTGGCCAGCGCGGAGTTCATGGAGTTGAAGGACCGGGAGAGCCGGGCGACCTCGTCCTCGCTGTCCTGGTCGACGGGGATCCGGACGGTGAGGTCTTCCGTGCGGGCCACGTGTTCGACGGCTTCCGTCAGCTTGTCGACGGGGCGCAGTCCGGCGCGGGCCACGGCGAGCCCGGCGGCGCCCGCGCCGAGGACGCCCACGCCGGAGGCGAAGAGCAGGACCAGCGCGAGTTCGTTGAGGGTGTTGTAGGTCTCCTTCAGCGGCACCCCGACCTGGAGGGCGACATCGGGGACGGGCTGGGAGACGGGGCCGATGCGCAAGGTGATCGGCGAGGTCTTCACCCGTACCTCGTTGCCCTCGGTGTCCGTGGTGTTGTGGAAGACGGGATTGCGCTCGGGGTTGGCCGCCACCTCCTGGTCCTGGGACATGACGTCGAGGACACCCGTCGAGTTGCTGAAGACGCAGGCCGTGCCGTCCACCTTGGTGACCTGTATGTAGTAGTCCCTGGGTTGCAGGTCCCCGGGGGTGTCCGCCACCTCCTGCGGACACGCGTTCAGCAGCGCCGACAGCTGTGCCTCGCTCAGTTGCAGATTGGCCGAGTCGAGCTGCGTGTCCACCTGCTGGTACAGCTTCTGCTGCACCACGAACCAGGCGGTCACCGACACGGCCGCCACCGCGAACGCCACCGCCGCCGCCACCAGCAGGGCCAGCCGGGACCGGATCGGCAGGGACCGCAGGCGGCGGGCGACCTTGTTCACTCGGCGCCGCCCTGGCGCAGGACATACCCCACGCCCCGCACGGTGTGCACGAGACGCGGCTCGCCGCCCGCCTCGGTCTTGCGGCGCAGATACATGACGTACACATCGAGGGAGTTGGAGGACGGCTCGAAGTCGAAGCCCCAGACCGCCTTCAGGATCTGCTCACGGGTGAGCACCTGGCGCGGGTGTGCCATGAACATCTCCAGCAGGGTGAACTCGGTACGGGTCAGCTCGACCTGCCGCACGCCGCGCGTCACCTCCCGCGTCGCCAGATCCATCCGCAGATCGCCGAAGGAGAGCGCCTCGTCGTCGGGCACGTTGCCGTTCGCCGACGCGTAGGTGCTGCGGCGCAGCAGCGCGCGGATCCGGGCGAACAGTTCGTCCAGCTCGAAGGGCTTGACCAGGTAGTCGTCCGCCCCGGCGTCCAGGCCGGTGACCCGGTCACCCACGGTGTCCCGGGCCGTCAGCATCAGGATCGGGGTGGTGTCGCCCGCCCCGCGGATCCGGCGGGCGGCGGTCAGGCCGTCCATGCGGGGCATCTGGATATCGAGGACCACCAGGTCGGGCCGGTAGGCGCCGGCCTTCTCCAGCGCGTCGGCGCCGTCGACCGCGACCTGGGTGTCGTAGCCCTCGAAGGCAAGGCTGCGCTGGAGCGCTTCGCGCACGGCGGGCTCGTCGTCGACGATCAGGATGCGCTGGGGGTCGCGGTCGCCATCGGCGGGGCTCATGCTCATGTCCTCGGGTGCGGTGGGAAGGGGCCGGTCCGACGTTCTCAGCATTCAGCCTCGCACGTCAGCCGGTCGTGCCGGAATGTCGTCGTCGTACGGCACCGCGGTGGATCTCAGCCGCGCAGGGCTCGTCGGCGCCGGGCCGGGGCGCGGTGGGTGCCGGTGGGGCTGCCCGCGGGCGCCAGCTCGGGGGCCCTGGTGACCGGCCCGTGCAGTCGGCCGGCCACCTCCAGGGCGAGGGCGAATCCGGCCGGGTCATGGCCGGGGGTGCTGTGCTCGACCCGCTGAACCCTGTCGATCTGGTAGCGCATGTCGTACTCCTAGCTGGTCGTACTGGTCGTACTGGTCGTGCTCCTGGCTGCTGGTGCTGCCGTCGTTGTGGTGCCGGTGCTGCCGCCGTCGTGGTGCCGGTGCTGCCGCTGATCTCCGTGTGCGGCGGCCGTCACCGCGGCGGCTAGCTGCCGCTGCCGCCCGCCCGCAGGGTGTCCAGGTCGCTCTTCACGGTGTTGATCGGGATGGCGAAGCCGAGGCCCACGCTGCCCGCGGTGGAGGAGGAACCGGCCGCCGAGTACATGGCCGAGTTGATCCCGATGATGTTGCCGTTCATGTCGATCAGCGCGCCGCCGGAGTTGCCCGGGTTGAGCGAGGCATCGGTCTGGAGGGCCTTGTACGTCGTCGTCGACGACCCGGTGTCGCCGTTGAACTGCTGGCCGCCGAACTCGAACGGCCAGCCGCCGCCCTGCTGCTGGGGCTGCTGTTCCTCGCTGGTGGAGACGGTCACATCGCGGTCGAGCGCGGAGACGATACCGCTGGTCACCGTGCCGGTCAGGCCCTCGGGCGAGCCGATCGCCACGACCTCGTCACCGACCTGGACACCGTCGGAGTCGCCGAGGGTGGCCGCCTTGAGGCCGGAGGCGTCGTCCAGCTTGATCAGGGCGAGGTCCTTGGCCGGGTCGGTGCCGACGACCGTCGCGCTGTACTGCTTGCCGTCGTCGGTGACGACCTGGATCTGGGAGGCGCCGGTGATCACGTGGTTGTTGGTGATGATCTCGCCGTCGCTGGTGATGATCACGCCCGAGCCGGTGGAGGAGCCGGCGTTGGAGGTGGCGTTGATCTCGACGATGCTCGGGCTGACCGCCGAGGCGACCCCCGCGACCGTGCCCTGCTGGCTGGACGGCACCACACTGGTGCTGGAGGAGGAGCTGGCGACGGTGTCGTTGCCGCCGGTCAGCTCCTGGATGCCGTACGCGGTGCCGCCGCCGATCATCGCCGCCACTATCGCCACGGCCGCGATCAGCGCCACCGGACCCCGGCCGCGCCCCCGCCGGGCGGAACGGGCGACCGGCTCGTTCAGCAGTGCGGTGCCCCCGGTGCCGGGCTCCGGCTGTCCGGTCATCGGCTGGTACGGGGGCGGCGGGGGCCACTCCGGGTTCACGGGAGACGTCGCCGATGCCTGCGAGAAGGTCTCGGAGGGGGTGTCCGACGCGGAGGGGGCCGAGGGTGAGGAGGACGAGTCCTGCGCGGCCCCCTGGTACGGGTCCGCGGCCTGGTAGGGGTCCCCGGGCGACTCCCCGGGCGAGGAAGCGTGCTGCTGGGCGCCCTGGTGAGGGTTCGTGTACTCGCTGTCGTACTCGCCGTCGCGGCGGAAGCTCTCGGTCATGTCCATGAGCTTGTCCGCCGCCCATGAGAGCTTCCTGAGCGCTCGCTGAGAAGCCCGGCAGAACCTTGTTTGCCCGATATAAGGCCGCTTCTCGCGGTCCACGGGGGCCTCTCAGGAAAGCCTCATAGAGCCCGGTCACGGCGAGGAGGCCCTAGGCCGGGCGATTGTGGGACGTATGTTCGGGGAGGTACGGAAAGAGCGCGGCCACGCTGCGGAGATCCCCTGCGAGCCGCCCCCCGCTATCCCGCACGTCATGTCTCCGTAACCGTTGATTCAGACGGTCTTGCGACGCTCAGCGAATGAACCCCGCCGTGCCCGAGCCGTCGCCGCCGCCCGAGGCGATCGTCGTCGCGCTCCCGCCCGCGCCGCTCCCGCCCGCGCGCTCCGACGCGCCCATTGGCGTCCGCGCGCGGAACAATGGGTCCATGAGCCAGCAAACCACCCCCGACGCAGAGATCCAGCACCCGCAGCCCTCCGTGGGCTCCATCGCGGCCCACCGCACGAACACGGTCGCCGCCACGGTCTCCGATCTGGAGCCCGACATCGACGCCGACCTCGACGCGTACGAGGAGTCCGGCGAGGGGGACCAGCTGCCGCAGGGCCGCTTCCTGGACCGGGAGCGCAGCTGGCTCGCCTTCAACGAGCGCGTCCTGGAACTCGCCGAGGACCCGAACACCCCGCTCCTGGAGCGCGCCAACTTCCTCGCGATCTTCGCCAGCAACCTGGACGAGTTCTTCATGGTCCGGGTGGCCGGACTGAAGCGCCGCATCGCCACCGGCGTCGCCACCCGCTCCGCCTCCGGCCTCCAGCCCACCCAGGTGCTGGAGATGATCTGGGCCCGCTCCCGCGAGCTGATGGCCCGGCACGCCGCCTGCTTCCACGAGGACGTCGCCCCGGCCCTCGCCGAGGAAGGCATCCACCTGGTCCGCTGGAACGAACTCACCGAGAAGGAGCAGGCCCGCCTGTTCACTCTCTTCCGGCACCAGATCTTCCCGGTCCTCACCCCGCTCGCCGTCGACCCGGCCCACCCCTTCCCCTACATCTCCGGCCTCTCCCTGAACCTGGCCGTCGTCGTCCGCAACCCGGTCAGCGGCCACCGGCACTTCGCCCGGGTGAAGGTCCCGCCGCTGCTCTCCCGCTTCCTGGAAAGCTCCCCCGGCCGGTCCGTCCCCATCGAGGACGTCATAGCCGCCCACCTGGAGGAACTGTTCCCGGGCATGGAGGTGCTGGAGCACCACGCCTTCCGGATCACCCGCAACGAAGATCTTGAGGTCGAGGAGGACGACGCCGAGAACCTGCTCCAGGCCCTGGAGAAGGAGCTGATGCGGCGCCGCTTCGGGCCGCCGGTCCGCCTGGAGGTCGAGGAGTCCATCCACCGCGAGGTGCTCGACCTGCTGGTGCGCGAGCTGAAGATCACCGAGGCCGAGGTCTATCCGCTGCCCGGCCCGCTCGACCTCACCGGCCTGTTCCGCATCCACGGCCTGGACCGGCCCGAGCTGAAGTACCGCAAGTTCATCGCGGGCACCCACCGCGACCTGGCCGAGGTCGAGTCGGCCTCCGCGCCCGACATCTTCGGCGCCCTGCGCCAGCGCGACGTCCTGCTGCACCACCCGTACGACAGCTTCTCCACCTCCGTCCAGGCGTTCCTGGAGCAGGCGGCCAAGGACCCCGACGTCCTCGCCATCAAGCAGACCCTGTACCGCACCTCCGGCGACTCCCCCATCGTGGACGCGCTGATAGAGGCCGCGGAGGCGGGCAAGCAGGTCCTGGTCCTGGTGGAGATCAAGGCCCGCTTCGACGAGCACGCCAATATCGAGTGGGCCCGCAAGCTGGAGGAGGCCGGCTGCCATGTCGTCTACGGCCTGGTCGGCCTCAAGACCCACTGCAAGCTGTCCCTGGTGGTCCGCCAGGAGGGCGAGACACTGCGCCGGTACTGCCATGTCGGCACCGGCAACTACCACCCCAAGACCGCCCGGCTGTACGAGGACCTCGGTCTGCTGACCGCCGACCCACAGGTCGGCGCGGACCTGTCCGACCTGTTCAACCGGCTCTCCGGCTACTCCCGCCGGGAGACCTACCGCCGGCTGCTGGTCGCCCCCCGCTCCTTGCGGGACGGCCTGATCTCACGGATCAACAAGGAGGTCCAGCACCACCGTGCCGGACGTCCCGCGTATGTCCGTATCAAGGTCAACTCGATCGTCGACGAAGCCCTCATCGACGCCCTGTACCGGGCGTCGCAGGCGGGCGTGCCGATCGATGTCTGGGTGCGCGGCATCTGCGCGCTGCGCCCCGGAGTGACGGGGCTGTCGGAGAACATCCGGGTCCGCTCGATCCTCGGCCGCTTCCTGGAACACTCCCGGGTCTTCGGCTTCGGCAACGGCGGCGAACCCGAGGTGTGGCTCGGCAGCGCCGACATGATGCACCGCAACCTCGACCGCCGCATCGAGGCCCTCGTGCGGGTCGTGGACCCGGCCCACCGCGCCGCCCTCAACCGGCTGCTGGAGACGGGTATGTCCGACGCCACCGCGTCCTGGCACCTGGGCCCGGACGGCGAGTGGACCCGGCACGCGACCGACGCCGACGGCGGGCCCCTGCGGAACATCCAGGAGATGCTCATAGACGCCCGGAGGCGCCGGCGTGGCACAGCAACACCTTGATCCGACGGACCCGATGGCCGGGGCGGTGACCGGGGAGGCCCTCGCGGGCTATCTGCGCGCCCAGGCCATGGAGTTCCTCCGCGCCCTGCGGCTCCACCGGGAGACCGGCACGGGGGCGCACGGCAACGGCACGGAGGAGTCCGTCGACGCGGCGCGCGCCCTGCGCCGCTCGGCCCGCCGCATCAGCGGCAGCCTGCACACCTTCCGCCCCTTCCTCGACCCCGACTGGTCGGAAGGCATGCGCCCCGAACTGGCCTGGCTCTCCGGCACCCTCGCCCTGGAACACGCCTACGTGTCCCGCCTGGACCGCCTGCTCAACGCCCTCCACCGCCTGTCGGGCTCCGCCCTCCCACCCCAGCCCGCACCGGCAAAGCCCAGCACCCCGGACCCTGACCTGCCGACGGGGGGCCGCGCCACGGATGGGGCTGGGGCTGCGGGCGGTCGCGCCCCGGACGTGCCCGCGGGCAGTCGCGCCGCCCACCTGGCCGCGGGCAGCCGCATCCCCCACGTAGCTGCGGGCAGTCGTGCCGCTGGGGCGGCACGGGTGGGCGGTGGGGGTGCCCCCGCGCGAGCGAAGCCGAGCGTGGGGGAGGCACCCGCGACGGGCGGAACTTCCACCCCCGACCGCACCACCCCCACCCCCACCCCCGACCGCGGCAACCTCACCGTGGGCGCCGCCAAAGCAGGCGCCCTCCTCGACCGCCAGCTCACCCTTGCCCGCACCCGCGCCCACTCCACCGCCCTCCAGGCCCTCGGCAGCAGCCGCTTCCACGCCGTCGCCGACAAGGTCGCCGTCCTGGCCAGCGAGGTCCCCCTCACCCCCACCGCCCCCGCCACGGACCTCCGCCAGCCCGCCCTCGCCGCCCAGGAACGCCTCACGGACGCCATCGCCGCCCTCCCCCTGGTCACCGCCGGCCACCCCTACAACGCGGAGGCCCTCGTCCACGGCCTCTCCCCCGACCCCTCCCCCCACCCCCAGGACGCCCCCTGGCACCAGGTCCGCCTCCTGCTGCGCCTGCACCGCTACGCCCTGGAGGTGCTGCACGGCCCCGCCGGCACCCCCGTGGACATCCGCCTCCTGGAGTCCGGCCGGGCGCTCAACCGGCACCGCGACGCCTCCGAGGCCGCCGCGGCCGCCGCACAGGCGGCGCGCACCCCGCGCATCGCCCCGGCGACGGCGTACGCCCTCGGGGTGCTGCACGCCGATCAGCGTCACGAGGTCGAGGCGGCCCGGTTCGCGTTCCAGCAGGCGTGGCAGAAGGAGACCGTACGAACACCCTGACCCGGTATGAACACTCTGATCCGGTACTCGCGAGGACGGTGAGCGGAGAGTGACCACCCTGCACGACACCCCGGTCCTGGCGGCCGGCTGCGTCCTGTGGCGCCGCTCGCCGTCCGACGGCGAACTGCGCGTCTGCCTCGTCCATCGCCCGAAATACGACGATTGGTCGCATCCGAAAGGCAAGCTGAAGCGCGGCGAGGACGCCCTGACCGGCGCACTGCGGGAGGTGGCGGAGGAGACCGGGTACACGGCCGCGCCCGGCACCGAGCTGCCCACCCTGCGCTATCTCGTGGCCGGCCGCCCCAAGGAGGTCCGCTACTGGGCCGCCGAGGCGGTCACCGGCGCCTTCGTCCCCAACCGCGAGGTCGACCGGATCCTGTGGCTCACCCCCGCCGAGGCCCGCACCCGTCTGACCCAGCCCCGGGACGCGGACCTGGTGGACGACGTCGTACGGGCCCTGGAACGCGCCTAGGGCCCGGCCCCGGTCCTCAGCCGTCCCCGCGATGCGTCCGCGCATCCGTCCGGGCCAGGCTGCGCGCCCGCCGCGCGGGGCTGCGCCAGCCGCAACTGCACCGGGCCACGCAGAACGGGCCCTGCTCGACCATGCTGATGCTGTGTTCCGGATCGTCCTGTGGGGCGACGGACCGGTCCTGGGGGGTCACGTCGTCCACCGTACCGAGACGGGGTGAAGAGTGCGTAGGGCGGGCGTCAGGCCGGTGTCAGGCCCCTTGTGCGCCCCGGCGCACGGTCCCCCCGGGTCGCGCGGGCGTGACGGCCCCCGCCTGCCCGTCGTTATCCGGAACGACCGGAACGACACGGCGAGGTCCGGCGGATGGCTGGGGGCAGCGGGATGGAGCGGCGGCAGCGGCACGGCAGGGCGGGCGGGACGGTCGTCGCGGGACTCATGGTCAGTGTCTGCCTGGCCGCCACGGGCTGCGCGGGCGAGCGCCCCGCAGCCGACGACCCCCGTCCCGCCGCCGACCCCGTCCCGGTGCTGCACAGGGCGGCCGACGCCCTGCTCGCCGCGGGCAGCTCCAAGGCCCGTACGTCGATGGAGATGGCCACCGGCGGCACCCGCGTCACCATCCGCGGCGAGGGCGTCTACGACTACACCCGC
Organism: Streptomyces sp. NPDC056734; assembly: GCF_042790455.1. Classification (NCBI taxonomy): domain Bacteria; kingdom Bacillati; phylum Actinomycetota; class Actinomycetes; order Kitasatosporales; family Streptomycetaceae; genus Streptomyces; species Streptomyces sp. NPDC056734. The sequence goes on along the minus strand of NZ_JBHTZD010000025.1, from coordinate 22,242 downwards.
CAGCTCGGCGAGCTGCGGGTCCGGCTGCCCGAGGACCCGGCGGGCAACGACGGGCGCCGCCCGATCACCGAACTCCTCGCGCCGGGCGCCCTCTTCATGAAGAACCGGGGCGCCGGCGTGCCCGCCGACAAATGGGTCCGGGTGGAGACGGCGACCCTGTCCGACGGCAATCTCGTCACCGGCGGCGCCACCGACCCGTTCGCCGCCGCCGAGGTGCTGCGCGGGACGCGTACGGCGTCCTACGTCGGCCGGACCGAGGTCGAGGGCACGGCGGTACGGCACTACCGGGGCACCGCCGATCTGGCGCTGGCCGCGAAGGGCGCCTCCGAGGGCGGCCGGGACGCGCTGCACGCGGCGGCGAAAGGGTTCGCCACCCCCGAGGTGCCGTTCGAGGTGTTCCTCGACGACGCCGGGCGCATCCGCAAGGTCGAGCACCGCTTCAGCTTCGCGGGCGGACGCGCCACGGGCACGGTCGCGGTCGCCTCGACGACGGTGCTGTACGACTTCGGCACCCCCGTCGACGTACGCCTGCCGAAGAGCGCGGACATCTACGCGGGCAAGATCGCCGAGGACTAGGGTCCGGCCAGGCCGGGCCCTCTAGCGCACGCACGCGCCGGGCGTAAGGGGCGCACAGGGGCGCAAGAACTAGCCCTTCCGTGCCATGCGCGTTGTGTAGACCTGTCCCTACTCTAGGAAGTCGGTGACGGCAGGGACGAGGTGACGCACGTGGCTCCGGTCGGCGGTACGGCAGTTCAGGACCACGTGGCACTCGCCGAGATCGAGCTGTGCGGGGAGCTGATCATCGCCGCCTCGGCGGCGCACGAGGACCGGCTCAGCCTGGAGAGCATCGACGAGGTGCTGCGGGTGGCGGAGGAGCGGGGCGCACAGGGCGACTGAGCCCGCGCGCCGACGAGCCCCTGCGGGCACCGGCTGAGCCCCCTGGAGCCCCCGCGGGCGCCCCGGCACAGCGAGACGGGCGGTCGCTCGCGCGCACCGCCCGCCATTTTCAGCCACACGCCGATCTCGGGATGTCCAGGACATATACGTCACGTCTACGTCAGGTCCACGCCACCCACGTCACTCACATCTCACCGATCACTCAGGTGCGCAGCAGCCGGCCGATCGCCTTCGTCGCCTCCTCGACCTTCGCGTCGATCTCGCCGCCGCCCTTGACGGCCGCGTCGGCCACACAGTGGCGCAGATGCTCCTCCAGCAGTTGCAGCGCGAAGGACTGCAACGCCTTGGTGGAGGCCGAGACCTGGGTGAGTATGTCGATGCAGTAGACGTCCTCGTCGACCATCCGTTGCAGACCGCGGATCTGGCCCTCGATCCGGCGCAGCCGCTTGAGGTGTTCGTCCTTCTGTTTGTGGTAGCCGTGCACCCCGCGGTCGTGGTCCGTGACCGCGACCGCCGCGTCCGCCACGTCCTCCGTGACGGGGACGGAGGGCGCTCCCGCGCCGGCCTCTGTGGTCGTCATCGCGTCCTCCCGCTCCAGACACATACCCCTACTGGGTATATGGTACCGAATTCTCCTGGGTATAGGTGCCTTGGCCAACGCCGTACGGAACACCGCACAGCAGGGCCGGTCCCACCCCTCGTAGCGCCCCCGTGAGGACAAGTCTGCTTTATGGGCGACACTGGGGGACGGCCCATTAGCCGTGGCCGGATGATGCGCCTAGCATCACCCTGACCGAAACCGAAGCACATAGAGGACCCCACGTGCGCTTTCGTCTTACCCCCAGGGAGACGAGCTTCTACGACATGTTCGCCGCTTCTGCGGACAACATCGTCACGGGCTCGAAACTCCTGATGGAACTGCTCGGGGCGGACGCGTCTGCCCGGGCCGAGATCGCGGAGCGCATGCGGGCAGCCGAACACGCCGGTGACGATGCCACACACGCGATCTTCCACCAATTGAACTCCTCGTTCATCACGCCCTTCGACCGCGAGGACATCTACTCCCTCGCGTCTTCCCTCGACGACATCATGGACTTCATGGAGGAGGCAGTCGACCTCGTCGTCCTCTACAACGTCGAGGAACTGCCGAAGGGTGTCGAGCAGCAGATCGAGGTGCTGGCACGGGCCGCGGAACTGACCGCCGAGGCGATGCCCCATCTGCGCACGATGGAAAACCTCACCGAATACTGGATCGAGGTCAACCGCCTGGAGAACCAGGCCGACCAGATCCACCGGAAGCTTCTCGCCCATCTCTTCAACGGCAAGTACGACGCCATCGAGGTGCTCAAGCTGAAGCAGATCGTGGATGTGCTGGAAGAGGCGGCCGACGCCTTCGAGCACGTGGCGAACACGGTGGAGACCATCGCGGTCAAGGAGTCCTGAACCCGGCCATGGACACCTTTGCCCTGGTCGTGACCATTCTGGTCGCGCTGTTCTTCACCTATACCAACGGTTTCCACGACTCGGCGAACGCCATCGCCACCTCCGTCTCCACCCGGGCGCTGACCCCCAAGGCCGCGCTGCTGATGGCCGCGGTGATGAATCTGGCCGGCGCGTTCCTGGGCAGCGGTATCGCCAAGACCGTCTCCGAGGGCCTGATCGAGACGCCCGAGGGCTCGACGGGCATGGGCATCCTGTTCGCCGCGCTGCTCGGCGCGATCACCTGGAACCTGATCACCTGGTACTACGGCCTGCCCTCGTCCTCCTCGCACGCCCTGTTCGGCGGCCTGGTGGGCGCCGCGCTCGCGGGCGGGACGCAGGTGTACTGGAACGGGGTGGTCGACAAGATCATCATCCCCATGTTCATCTCGCCGGTGGTGGGTCTGGTCGTCGGCTATCTGGTGATGACGGCGATCATGTGGATATTCCGGCGTGCCAATCCGCACAAGGCCAAGCGCGGTTTCCGGATCGCCCAGACCGTCTCGGCCGCCGCGATGGCTCTCGGTCATGGCCTCCAGGACGCCCAGAAGACCATGGGCATCGTGGTGATGGCCCTGGTCATCGCCGATGTCGAGGACCAGGGCGACCCGATTCCGATCTGGGTGAAGATCGCCTGCGCGGTGACGCTCTCGCTGGGTACGTACGCCGGTGGCTGGCGGATCATGCGCACACTGGGCCGGAAGATCATCGAACTCGACCCGCCGCAGGGATTCGCCGCCGAGACCACGGGCGCGGCGATCATGTTCACCACGGCGTTCATCTTCAAGGCGCCGATTTCCACGACGCATGTGATCACGTCGGCGATCATGGGCGTCGGCGCGACAAAGCGGGTGAACGCGGTGCGGTGGGGTGTCGCCAAGAACATTGTGCTGGGGTGGTTCATCACGATGCCGGCCGCCGCGCTGGTCGCTGCCGCGAGCTTCGGAATTGTGAAACTGGCGTTCTTGTAGGGGCGGTTGCACGAGTCTCCTACGCGCGGCCTCCGTCGTGGTTACTCGCGCAGTTCCCCGCGCCCCTAAAAGAAACCCGCTGGGGAACCCCTGCTTTTTTGGGGGCGCGGGGAACTGCGCAACCAGCCACAACGCACCCGCACCCGAAGCTCTTAGGGGCGCGGGGAACTGCGCGACCAGCCACGACGCACCCGCACCCGCACCCGCACCCGGCCTGACACCACCCACCTCCTAGGGGCGCGGGGAACTGCGCGACCAGCCACAACGCACCCGCACTCGCCAGACCACCACACCCCCCGCCCCCCTGGGCGCAACGAAACGGGCCCGCCCCCCGCAGGGGACGGGCCCTCTTCGACCTCACGGTGGCACCGCCATGCAGCACCGCGAGGGGCCTGGATCAGCCAAAGCGCCCGGAGATGTAGTCCTCGGTCGCCTGGACGGACGGATTGGAGAAGATCCGCTCGGTGTCGTCTATCTCGATGAGCTTGCCGGGCTGCCCCACCGCCGACAGATTGAAGAACGCCGTCCGGTCGGACACCCGCGCCGCCTGCTGCATGTTGTGCGTCACGATGACAATCGTGAACCGCTCCTTCAGTTCACCGATCAGGTCCTCGATGGCGAGGGTCGAGATCGGGTCGAGAGCCGAGCAGGGCTCGTCCATCAGCAGCACATTGGGCTCGACAGCAATCGCACGGGCGATGCACAGCCGCTGCTGCTGACCACCGGACAGCCCCGAACCCGGCTTGTTCAGCCGGTCCTTGACCTCGTTCCAGAGGTTCGCGCCCTTGAGGGACTTCTCCACGATGCCGTCCAGCTCGGCCTTCTTGTACGAGCCGTTGAGCCGCAGGCCCGCCGCCACGTTGTCGTACACCGACATCGTGGGGAACGGGTTGGGCCGCTGGAAGACCATGCCGACCTCGCGCCGCACGGCCACCGGGTCGATCCCGGCACCGTACAGATTCTCGTCGTCGAGCATGACCTTGCCCTCGACCCGGCCGCCGGATGTCACCTCGTGCATCCGGTTGAGCGTGCGCAGGAACGTGGACTTGCCGCAGCCGGACGGGCCGATGAAGGCCGTGACGGAGCGGGGTTCGACGGTCATCGAGATGTCCTCGATGGCCCGGAAGGAGCCGTAGTAGGCGCTGAGGCCGCTGACATCGATGCGCTTGGCCATGGAAATCACTGCTTCTTTCGGAGATCGGTCGCTTCGTGGCCGCGTCAGCGACCGGTCTTCGGGGCCTTCCAGCGGGCGATGCCGCGGGCCAGCAGGTTCAGGATCATCACGAACGCGATGAGGGTCAGCGAGGCCGCCCAGGCACGGTCGTACGCCGCCTCCGAACCCGCACTGTTCGCGTACTGCTGGTAGATGAACAGCGGCAGCGACGCCTGTGCGCCTTCGAACGGGTTGGCGTTGATGAAGGGATTGCCGAACACCAGCAGCAGCACCGGGGCGGTCTCGCCCGCGATACGGGCGACCGACAGCATGATGCCGGTGGTGATACCGCCGATGGCGGTGGGCAGGACCACCTTCAGGATGGTGCGCCACTTGGGCACGCCCAGCGCCAGCGAGGCCTCGCGCAGCTCGTTGGGTACGAGCTTGAGCATCTCCTCGGTGGAGCGGACGACCACGGGCATCATCAGGATGGCCAGGGCGAGCGAGCCGGCGAAACCGAACGGCTGCATGTCGAAGATCAGCATGATGCTGAGGATGAACAGACCGGCGACGATCGACGGGATGCCCGTCATGACGTCGACGAAGAAGGTGATGGACTTGGCCAGCTTGCCGCGCCCGTACTCCACCAGGTAGATCGCGGTGAAGACACCGATCGGGGCGCCGATCAGGGTGGCGAGGCCGACCTGTTCCAGGCTGCCGAGGATGGCGGCGTACGCACCGCCGCCCACCTCGGTGTCGGCGACCACGCCCATGGAGTGGGTCAGGAAGTAGACGTCGAGGACCTTGACGCCGCGCTTGACGGTCTCCCACACCAGGGAGGCCAGCGGTACCACGGCGAGCAGGAAGGCGACCCAGACCAGCGCGGTCGCGATCCGGTCCTTGGCCTGGCGCCTGCCCTCGACCTTGGTGGCGAGGGCGAAGGTGAGGACGAGGAACAGGATCGCGGCGATCAGGCCCCACTGGATCCGGCTGTCCAGGCCGGCGATCAGCCCGATGCCGATGCCGAGCACCACGGAGGCGCCGGCGATGGCCCAGGGGGACCACTTGGGCAGGCTGCCACCGTGCAGTGAGCCGGGCTTCTTGGCGGTGACGACGGCTGCGTGGCTCATGCGTTGGCCCCCGAGTACTCCTTGCGGCGGGCGATGATCGCGCGGGCCGCGCCGTTGACCAGCAGGGTGATGACGAACAGGACCAGGCCGGAGGCGATCAGCGCGTCCCGGCCGAACGGCGTGGCCTCGCTGAACTTGCTGGCGATGTTCTGGGCGAAGGTGCCGCCGCCCGGGTCGAGCAGGCTGGCCCCGATGGTGAAGCTCGGGGAGAGCACGGTCGCCACGGCCATGGTCTCGCCGAGCGCGCGGCCGAGGCCGAGCATCGACGCGGAGATCACACCGGAGCGGCCGAAGGGCAGCACGGCCATGCGGATGACCTCCCAGCGCGTGGCGCCGAGGGCCAGGGCCGCCTCCTCGTGCATCTGCGGGACCTGCCGGAAGACCTCGCGGCTCACGTTGGTGATGATCGGCAGGATCATGATGGCGAGCAGGATGCCGACGGTGAGCATCGAGCGCGGGGCACCGCCCTGCCACTCGAAGATGCCGGTCCAGCCGAAGAACTGGTCCAGCCAGCCGAACAGGCCGTCCATGTACGGCACCAGGACCAGGGCGCCCCACAGGCCGTACACGATGGACGGCACGGCGGCGAGCAGGTCGATCACATACGCGATGGGGCCGCTCAGCTTGCGCGGGGCGTAGTGGGTGAGGAACAGCGCGATGGCGACGGCGACCGGGACCGCGATGGCCATGGCGATGACCGACGACACCACGGTGCCGAAGGCCAGCACCGCGATACCGAAGACCGGCGGCTGGAGGTTGGCGTTCCACTCGAAGGTGGTGAGGAAGTTGCCCTCGTCCTGGCTGATCGCGATGGACGCGCGCCAGGCGAGGAAGCCGGCGATGGCGGCCATGACGGCGAGCAGCAGAATGCCCGACCCGCGGGTGAGGGCCAGGAAGATGCGGTCCCCGGGGCGGGTGGCGCCGCGGGCGTTGCGTTTCTGCTCGGTGAGGGTGGGCGGTGGGGTGGGGGGAGGCGCGTCGGTGTTCTTCGTCGTTATGTCCATCGGGTTCTCCGGTCTGCGGAACCGTCCCTGATGGGCGGCTCGATGAAGCCGCGATCAGTGAGCGGCTCCGGGCGGCGGTGCACCGGACGGTGCGGCCCGGCCCCGTGGACGGGGGCCGGACCGCACGCTGGGTCAGCTCAGTTCGGAAACGGTGGTACGGACCTTGGCGATGATGTCGGCCGGCATCGGGGCGTAGTCGTTCTCGGCGAGGACCTGCTGGCCCTCCTCGCTCGCGATGTAGGTCAGGAATGCCTTGGTGGCGGGCAGCGTGTCGGCGTTGTTGCCCGCGTCGCAGACGATCTCGTAGGTGACCAGGGTGATCGGGTAGGCGCCGTCGGCCTGGGTGGCGTAGTTCAGCTCCAGGGCCAGGTCCTTGCCGGTGCCGACGACCTTGGCGTCGGCGATGGCCTTGGTGGCACCGTCGACGGAGGCCGGGACCGGGGCGGCGGCACCCGTGTCGACGGAGACGACGGACAGGTCCTTGGCGTAGGACAGCTCCATGTAGCCGATGGCACCGGAGTTCTGCTTCACCTGCTGGGCCATGCCGGACGAACCGGATGCCGCCTGGCCGCCCTCGGCCTGCCAGGCCTTGCCGCCCTCGTACTTCCAGTTGTCGGGGGTGGTCTCGATCAGGTACTTGGTGAAGTTGTCCGTGGTGCCGGAGTCCTCGGAGCGGTGGAACGCCTGGATCTTCAGGTCGGGCAGCGTCGCGTCGGGGTTGAGCTTCGCGATGGCCTCGTCGTTCCAGTTGGTGATCTTGTTGTCGAAGATCTGGGCGAGGGTCGGGGCGTCCAGCACCAGGTTGTCGACACCCGGCACGTTGTAGCCGACCGCGATCGGGCCGCCGACCATCGGCAGGTCGATGCCCTGGCCGCCGGAGCAGACCTCCTTGGACGCCTCGATCTCCTCGGGCGCCAGCGCGGAGTCCGAACCGGCGAAGGCGACGGTGCCCTGGGTGAACGCGGTCACACCGGCGCCGGAGCCACCGCCCTTGTAGTTGATCTGCACACCGGTGCAGGCCTGGGTGAAGTTCTTCACCCAGGCGTCGATGGCGTTCTTCTGCGCGGACGAGCCGTCGGCGAGAATCTGGCCCGAGGCGTCGTCACACTGGATGCTGCCGGCCGCCGCGGCCGACGACGAGCTGCTGTCGCCGCCGCTGCTACCGGTGTCGTCCGTGCCGCACGCCGTGAGGGCCAGGGCGCCGGAGACGGCGAGAGCACCGAGGGAGAGGGCCCGCCGGTTCATGCGCTGAAGCTTCACTTTCGGGAGTTCCTTCCAGGAGCCGCCGTCCTGAATCGGCGGCGTGCGAAGTCTTGGCGATGCGGACGCGAGTTCGAGAGCACCTCACATCGGTAAGGCCGAAATTAGGCAGATCAGGTGAAGGCGCCTATGGCCAGAAGTGAACGGGGAGTGAACCCATATAGACGTTGTGGTTAGGTCACGGAATGCTCACGGGGAGAGCACGTGACGGTTCCGTCCCCCGGGCACCACGACGAAGCAGCGGGCGAAGGGGGAGGTGAGGAGAAAGAGAGGAGAAAGCGGGGAGAAGATGTGAGCGCACATGGCAGTCAAAAGGGACAAATAGCACAGCCCTCGCCGACGCTACACCAGCCCCCACCCCTTGCGATCAGGCGGCGGCGCCCATCCCCCTAAGCGGCGGCGCCCATCCCCCTAAAGGGGCGCGGGGAACTGCGCGGGCAACCACGACGCACCCGCACCAGCCCCCCGCCAACAACCCGAACGGCGCCCCTCACACCCAGGCAAGGCCCTACGCCGCGAGATCCTTCTCCTTGGCCTGCGCATCCGCGTCGGCGTCCCCACCCCGGGACCCCGGAATCACCGTCTCGACCCCCGAGACCCGCCGCCGCACCAGGAACCCCACCCGGGGCGACGCCTCGACCGCCCGCACCACCGGCGTCAGCAGCGCGGTGGCCACCGGCGACAGCAGCAGCGCCACGGCCGTGCCCAGCGCCAGTCCGCCCACCACGTCGGTCGGGTAGTGCACCCCCATGTACACCCGGCAGAACCCCTCGACCAGGGCGACCCCGATCGCGGCCAGCCCGAACCGCCGGTGCGCGACGAAGATCCCCACGGCCAGCGCCATCGCGATCGTCGCGTGATCGCTCACGAACGAGAAGTCGGTCTTGCCGGTGACCAGCACTTCGAGCCCCTGATGGTCCAGGAACGGCCGGCGCCGCTCCACGAACCCCCGTATCGGCACATTGACCAGCACCGCGACCCCGGCCGCGAGCGGCGCCCAGATCAGGGCGGCGACCCCGGAGACCGCCTCCTCCGCGCTCGCCGACCGCCGCCGGAGAGACCACCAGCACCCGAGTCCCAGCAGCACCAACGCGAGCAGGAGTCCGTACTCACCGACATACGCCATGACCTGGTCGAACCAGTGCGGGGCGGACTTGGCCAGGCCATTGATGTCGTACAGCAGCTCGACGTCGGGGTTCGACCCGGATTGCGCGAGTCCAGCCATGTGCAGCGGCCCCTTCGTCGTCTTCTTCGATTTCTCGGTCTTCTACGTTCATCGCAGCGCACGCGCTCCGGCCGCGAGCCGGATACGCACCGCTGTTCCACCCCCGTGGTGTCAGGAACGCACGACCGTTGTCCGTACGTTCCGCCCTCCACCGAATGATCACCCAGACGTTATCGAAGAGAGATACATCATCGCAGCTCAGGGGACAGGTTGACGCTCAGTGCCAACCCGTCAGATCACGGTGGGATCGTGATCGGATCTCCGTCAGATGTCCGTCGGCAGGGCTTCCGCGCCGTCCGCCGTGACCCGGGTCGCCCCGAAGTAGTCCGGGGTGTCGATCGGGTCGAAGCGGATCAGCGCGCCCGTGCGCGGGGCGTCGATCATGTACCCGCCGCCCACATAGATCCCGACATGGCGGATCGCCCGGGAGTCGGTGAGGTCGTCCGAGAAGAACACCAGGTCACCGGGGAGCAGTTCGTCGCGCGACGGATGCGGCCCCGCATTGTACTGGTCATTGGCCACCCGGGGCAGCGTGATCCCGACACTGTCGTACGCCGCCTGCGTCAGCCCCGAGCAGTCGAACCGCCCGTCCTGCGCCGCCGTACCGGTGCCGCCCCACAGATAAGGGGTGCCGATCTTCCCCTGGGCGTAGTGGATGGCCCCGGCCGCCTGCTCGGAAGGATCGACCCGCGTGGTGGGCGCCGCGAAGCTCTCCTCCAGGGAGGTGATGACCTTCACGTAGTTCTCGGTCTCGTCGTACGGCGGGACGCCCCCGTATCTGATGACGGCGTACGCGCCCGCGTTGTAGGCGGCGAGCATGTTGTGGGTGGCGTTGCCCGGCACGTCCTCCACATAACCGGCCAGCGTGCAGTCGTAGGTGGCGGCCGAGGGGATCGCGTCCTGCGGGTCCCACACATCGCGGTCGCCGTCGCCGTCCCCGTCGATCCCGTGGGTGGCCCAGGTGCCGGGGATGAACTGCGCTATCCCCTGCGCCTGCGCCGGGGACTGCGCGGTGGGGTCGAAGCCGCTCTCCTGGTAGAGCTGCGCGGCGAGCAGGGCCGGGTTGATCGCGGGACAGAGATTGCCCCACTGCTGCACCAGCGCCTCGTACGCGGCCGGCACCGAGCCCTTGGCCAGCGCCTTGCCGCTACTGCCGACGCCGCCCGCGACGGTCCCGGCGATCAGATACACGCCGATGACGAGCACCATCATGAAGCTCAGCCCGGCCGCGACCGCGATCCCGCCGCCGATCCACCATTTCCGCACGCCTCAACCCTGCCCCATCCCGGCTCCGTTCAAGGCCCGTTCCGCCCGAGTCGCCGTCGAGTCGCCGTCGAGTCGCCCATTATCCCGGCCTCTTCGCGCCCGCCACAGGGGCCGCGGCCGAGGGACCGTACGAGCACGGCGCGCTCCGGCGCACGGACCCGCGCACAGACCCGCTCACGGAGCACGCACGGACCACGCACGGACCACGCACCGCCCGTGCGCCCACCGTGCGCCCACCGCGCGCAAAGGGTTCGCCATCGAGAACGACCGTCCGCGCGGCCGGCGCACCCCCAACACCCGGCCCCGGTCGCCTTCTGACGCCCCGGCACCGGGCCGACCCACACAATCCAGCCGTTTTTTCAAGGCGGCTCGCCGCACCCGCGATCACCACCGGCGCCCCCCGGATCCCACCCGCATCCCTGACCCCGCGTCATCACACCCCACCCGCCCGGCGATAGCCTGCACCCGCCAGAACATGGGCGCGACCCCTCACCCGGCCGACCGTCACGAACAGTCGCGGACCGTAAAAGGGCTCAACGACGGCACCACACGACAGGTTCCGCTCCCACTTCGTTGCCCGGCGTGACCTGCCGTGATACACAGAGTGACGATACGTGGTATTCGTACGAAACCCGCCAACCGATGACGCCAAGTCGACATACGAGAGCGTCATCGTCGGCGAGAATGATGCCTGAACTCTGCACTCCGCAGGGGAAAGCAGAACAACCCACCAGGGGCGGTGACTTACATGCTCTTTGCGGCCGAAACCGGAGACATCAACACCATCATCGGCGGGATCGCTCCGGACTGGGGCCCCTTCGGCACCCTGGGCAACGAGGCCAGGGTGATGATCGAGGTGGTGATGGCGGTCGCCATCCTCATCTGTCTGGGCATCGCCATCTGGGGCGCGGCCAAGCAGCGCATCGGCGCCACGGCCCTGCGCGACACCTTCAGCGCCGAACAGGGCAAAGGCCTGATCATCGCCGGCCTCACCGGCGTCTTCATCATCGGTTCCCTGGGCACCTTGTTCACGATCGTGTACGGCATGGCCGTGTAGCCCCGCCACCGCGGGGCCCCGCACCCGCAACCCCCCGCGGCACCCGGCCCCACCCGACGCACAGCCAGTCCCCAGGTCCCGTCCGGGCACGCCCGGCCCCCTCCACCCCACCCACCCGTCGTGCCCACCGGCTGAGGTTGCGTTTCCCTGATGTCGAGTCACCACACCGCGCCCGCGCGGCGACCCGCCCGGCTACCGTCGTATCCGGAGCCGTGTCTCCAGCGTCTTCGGCGTCTTCGGCGCATCCGGCACGGCTTCCTCAACCACGGCTTCTTCAACCACGACAACCACGACGGTGACGGCGACCGAGTCGAGGGGGCACACGCGACATGAGCCTCGGGGATGACCAGGGCGGCTACGGCGACTCCACACGCCAGGACGCCTCCGACCAGTACGGCGGCAGCGGCTCCACCCGCACCCGGCTGCCCGAGTCCGGACCCTACGGCGGCGCCCGGCGCACCGGCCGCTCCTCCTCCAGAAGCCTCGTCACCGTCGTCGGCGTGGTCGTCCTGCTGATCGCCGCGATCGCCTTCGCGAACCGTGGAAGCAGCGATTCCACCGACTCCGCCGACAGCGCCGCCCCACCCGACACCGCGGCCACCGCCCCGAGCGGCGCCGACCCGGTCCGGTCCGAGACCAACGGCGTCCCCACCGGCTACGCCCGCAGCGAGCAGGGGGCGCAGAGCGCGGCGGCGAACTTCGCGGTGGCACTGGGGTCGACCAGCATGTTCCACACGGACAGCCGCCACGCCCTGGTCGACGCGCTGTTCACCCCGGAGGCCGCGGCCCGCCTCAAGGGCCCGATGGACCAGGCGTACTCCGCCGGCTTCCTCGGCTCCATGGGCCTCGACGAGAACGGCGATCCGCCCGAGGGCTCCACCTTCGTCTCCCGCGTGGTCCCGATCGGCACCACCACCGAGGAGTACACGGACACCGCCGCCGAGGTCGCCGTCTGGTACCTCGCCCTGACCGGCATGTCCGGCGAGCGCTCCACCGACCCCGTGACCTCCACCTGGCAGACCTGGACCTTCGACCTGCGCTGGACCGGCGGCGACTGGAAGATCACCGAGCACACCCAGACCGACGGCCCCGCCCCGGTCCCCGGCGACGACCGAGCCGCCACCTCCGACGAGATCAGCAAGGCCATCGAGGAGTACGGAGGGTTCACGTATGCGCGGTAACCCGCAGCGCGCGCTCAGGCTCGCCGGCGTCGTGGCGGCCGTACAGACCGCACTGGTCCTGACCGCCACCCGGGCCATGGCCGCACCGCCCACCCCGCCGAACCCGACCACCGACCCCTCCGGCTCGCCCAGCCCCTCCCCGTCCCCCTCGGGCAGCGCGACGGACTGCGACCTGATCTCCGGCGAGGCCCGCGAGTACTGCGAACGCGGCACCGGCACCGACACCACCAGCACCACCCCCGACGCCACCCTCGACCCCCTCACGTCCCTCGCCCAGGGCTGCGCCGACGCCGCCTCCTGGACGGTGAACAAACTCAGCGAGGCCGTGCAGGACACGGCCAACGTGGACTTCACCAACGCCCAGTTCCTCCAGCAGTACGCCGTGGTCTTCGCCGCGTCCACGATCCTCACCCTGCTGCTGTGGCTGCTGGCCGTCGCCAAGCGCGCGGTGCGCGGCGTGCCGTTCGCCACCGCCGTCGGCGAGGCCATCGGGTTCCTGTGGCTGACCGTGCTGGCCTCCGCCTTCACCCCGCTGATCCTCTACACCGTGGTCTCCGCGACCGACGGCATCAGCGAGGTCATGGCCGGCGCCACCGGCGACCAGACCGACGTCTTCTTCGGCAACTTCGCCTCCGCCCTGGAGAAGGGCGAGGACATCGGCGGCGGCCCGATCATGCTGATCGTCGTCTCCATGGTGTCGATCGTCGCCGCCGGAGTGCTCTGGCTGGAGCTGGTCCTGCGCGCCGCCCTGCTCTACGTCGGAGCCCTGCTCGGCACGGTCGTCTACGCCGGACTCGTCGACAAGAACCTGTGGAGCCACGTCCGCCGCTGGGCCGGCATCATGATCGCCGTCATCCTGGTGAAACCGGTCATCGTGATCGTCCTGGGCCTGGCCGGCGCGCTCTCCGCCGACGACGGGCCCGACGCCTTCTCCGCCGTCGTCTCCGGCCTCGCCATCATCCTGCTCGCCATCTTCGCGTCCGCGATGATCTACCGCTTCGTGCCCGGCTTCGGCGACGAACTCGCCGGCTCCCGCAACAACCGGATCATGCAGGGCGCCGAAGGCAAGGCCGCCGCCGTGATCAGCTCCCCGGCCACCCTGGTCGCCCAGGGCATCAAGACCCACAGCACCCGCGCCGACCAGGGCGGCGGCCAGTCCGGCGGCAGCGCCCCCCGTCCGGCCAACCAGGCCGCCGGCGGAGTCGCCGCGCACAGCACCCGGACCCCCTCGGGCGGCGGACCGGCCCCCGCCGCCCCGGCCCCGCGCTCGTCCAACCCGGTGAACTCACCTCACGCAGGCAACACCCGCAACAGCAGCAACAACCGCACGGGAGGTGAAGGGCGTTGACGACCGAGTCCCATCTGTCCCATCCGATGACGCCCCGCCGTACGTATCTCATCGGCCGCGCCCGGCCGAACGCGATCGTCGGCCGCAATCGCGAGACCGGAGAGATCGCGCTGATCATCGCGGGCGCGTTCCTCGGCATGATGTGCGGGCTCCTGGTCCCCGTGCTCTCCCTGCGGATCGTGCTGCTCACGGGCCTGCCCATGATCGCGCTCGCCGTGGTCTACGTGCCCTACAAGCGCCGCACCTTCTACAAGTGGTTCGAGATCAACCGCAGCTACAAACGCAGCCTGCGCGCGGGCACCGCCTACCGCTCCGGCGTGATCGAGGCCGGCACCCGCGTCGACGGCCGCGAGATCGAGATCGGCCCGCCCCCCGGCATCGGCCGCATCACCTGGCTCGCCGCCCCGTTCGGCCCGGACGAGATCGCCGTCCTGCTGCACGCCGACCGCAAGACCGTCACCGCCGCCATCGAGATCGAGGGCCCCGGCGTCGGCCTGCGCGACAGCGAGGACCAGGAAGCCCTCGTCGACCGCTTCGGCACCCTCCTCAAGCACGTGGCCAACGGCGACGGCTTCGTCACCCGCCTCCAGATGCTCGCCCGCACCCTGCCCGCCGACCCCGACGCCCACGCCAAGGACGTCTCCGTACGCGGCGACGAGAAGTCGCCGATCTGGCTCCAGGAGTCCTACGAACAGCTCAGCTCCATGGTCTCCACCAGCAGCGAGCAGCACCGCGCCTACCTCGTGGCCTGTATGCACTACTCCCGCGAACTCGCCGCCGAGGCCCAGGCCATGGCCCGCGCGGCCCGCCCGCGCGGCGGCAAGGCCGACCGCGACGCCGGACTCGCCGTCGTCATGGCCCGTGAGCTGACCGACATCTGCTCCCGGCTCCAGGAGGCCGACATCCGGGTCCGCCAGCCGCTCGGCCAGGGCCGGCTCGCCTCCCTCGTGCACTCCATGTACGACCCGGACCACCCCATCGACCACATCCAGGCCATGACCAAGCGCAACGCCTGGCCGGCCGAGCTGGACGCCATGGAGCCGACCTACCTCCAGGCCAAGACCCGCGAGTCCAGCACCCGCGAGCCCTGGTGCCACGCCACGGCCTGGGTGAAGGAGTGGCCGATGACCCCCGTCGGCGTCAACTTCCTCGCCCCCCTCCTCGTCCACACCCCGGACGTGATCCGCACCGTCGCCGTCACCATGGACCTCGAACCCACCGAGGTCGCCATCGAGCGAATGCTCACCGAGAAGACCAACGACGTCGCCGAGGCATCCCGCGCCGCCAAGATGAACCGCACCGTCGACCCCCGCGACATCGCCGCCCACGACCGGCTCGACCAGCGCGGCGACGACCTCGCCAGCGGCGCTGCCGGCGTCAACCTGGTCGGCTACATCACGGTCTCCTCCCGCTCCCCGGAGGCCCTCAACCGCGACAAGCGGACGATAAGGGCCTCGGCCGGAAAGTCGTATCTGAAGCTGGAGTGGTGCGACCGCGAGCACCACCGGGCCTTTGTGAACACCCTCCCGTTCGCCACCGGCATCCGAAGGTAGGCCCACAGATGCGGGACCCGCTGTCCGTCCTCACCGACGCCTTCACGTCCTTCCTCTTCGGGAAGGTCGAGACCACCCGGCTCCCGGTGCGCACGTCCACGGGCCAGGCCCAGGCGGTCTATCTGCCGACCGCCGCGCCCGGCCTCGGCGACTCCGGCGTGATCATCGGCCGCGAGGTGTACTCCGGCAAGGGCTATATCTACGACCCCTTCCAGCTCTACGGCCAGCAGCTCCCCGCCCCCCACTGGCTGGTCCTGGGCGAGTCCGGCAACGGCAAGTCGGCGCTGGAGAAGACGTACGTCCTGCGCCAGCTCCGCTTCCGGGACCGCCAGGTCGTCGTCCTGGACGCCCAGGGCGAGGACGGCGTCGGCGAATGGAACCTCATCGCCCAGGAGCTGGGAATAACACCCATCCGCCTGGACCCGACAGCCGCCCTGGACATGGGGATCCGCCTCAACCCCCTCGACCCCGCCATCACCACCACCGGCCAGCTCGCCCTGCTCCGCACGATCATCGAGGTGGCCATGGGCCACGGCCTGGACGAACGCTCCGGCTTCGCCCTCAAGGTCGCCCACGCCTACGTCAACGAGACGATCGTGGAACGCCAGCCGGTCCTCACCGACATCGTGGAACAGCTGCGCCACCCCGAACCGGAGTCCGCCGAGGCGATGAACGTCGACATAGACGACGTACGCGCCTGGGGCCTGGACGTCGCCCTGGTGCTGGACCGGCTGGTGGACGGCGACCTGCGCGGCATGTTCGACGGCCCGACCACGGTCGGCATCGACCTCGACGCGCCCCTGATCGTCTTCGACCTCTCCCACATCGACCGCAACTCCATCGCCATGCCCATCCTGATGGCGATCGTCGGCGTGTGGCTGGAGCACACCTGGATCCGCCCCGACCGCAAGAAGCGCATCTTCCTGGTCGAGGAAGCCTGGCACATCATCAACAGCCCGTTCGTGGCGCAGCTCTTCCAGCGCCTGCTGAAGTTCGGGCGCCGCCTCGGTCTGTCCTTCGTCGCCGTGGTCCACCATCTCTCCGACGTGGTGGACGGGGCGGCGGCCAAGGAGGCGGCGGCGATCCTCAAAATGGCGTCCACCCGGACCGTCTACGCCCAGAAAGCGGACGAGGCCCGCGCCACCGGCAAGGTCCTGGGACTCCCCCGCTGGGCCGTGGAGATCATCCCCACCCTCACCCCGGGCATCGCCGTCTGGGACGTCAACGGCAATGTCCAGGTCGTCAAGCATCTGATCAGCGAGAGCGAACGCCCGCTGGTCTTCACCGACCGCGCGATGACCCAGTCCTCCGCCGACTTCGCCGACGACGCCCTGCGCGCCGCCGAACTGGAGGCCGAGGAGCGGGCGGCGGCCTTCGTGGAACAGCACCTCGGCGACTCCGAGTCGACAGTGGCGTAGAGGCAACCGGCAAGGCACGGGCAGGGCACAGGGCAAGGAGGGCGGCGGCGTGCGACGCGACGATCACCGTCAGGACGGCCGGGACGGCCAGGGCGGCATCCCGGACGGCCTGCTGGTCGGCCTGCTCGCGTTCCTGCTCGGCATGACCGTGCTGGTGTGGACGGCGACCGGCCTGGCCGGCCTCTTCACCCACGGCGCCTGGCCCCAGGGCGTGACCTTCGGCCGTACGCCGCTCGCCATACGCCAACTCGTCGCCGAGCCGCACGACATCGCGGGCGCCTGGCCAGACACCCCGGCGGCCCAGCTGACCGGGTACGGCCTGTTCTGGGGCCTGTTCATCGGCCAGCTGATGGTGCTGGTCGTCCTGACCGTGTTCGTCCTCGGCACGACGGCCCGCTGGAAGGCGGGCCGCGACCACAGACGCGCGGACGCACGAGCGGCGGCTACGAAGAAGGCGGCGCCTCCGGCCGAACAGCGCACGTACGACGTCCCCACCCCCAGACCGGCCCCGGAACCGGCACCGGCACCGGCACCGACCCCACCGCTTCATCCCACCCCGACCGGCCCCTCCTTGGACAAGTCCCCCACGGACCATCCGACCGTTGCCGAGCCCACGGTGGACCAGCCGGCCATGGACAAGTCCCTCTGGGAGCAGCCCGTCCGGGACGCCCTCCTCTTCGAACCCCCCGAGCGCCGTCGCACCACCGCCGCCCAGGCCGTCCGCGACGCCGAGGGCGCGGCACTGGTCGTCACCTCCGACCCGGCCCTCTGGCAGGCCACCAAGGACGCCCGCGCCAAACTCGGCCCGGTCCTCCTCTACGACCCCACCCACCGCTGCGACACCCCGGCCCGCCTCCACTGGTCCCCCACCGCGGGCTGCGAGGACAAGGCGACGGCGGCCGAGCGGGCCACCGCGCTGCTCGCGCCGGTCAGACCGACCGCCAAGCTGGACCAGGCCGTCGCCGACACCGCCGAGACCCTGCTGCGCAGTTGTCTGCACGCCGCCGCCCTGGACGGCCGTACGGTCCGCCATGTCCACCGCTGGGCGCAGGGCAACCAGATCCAGGACGCGGTACGCACCCTCCGTACCCACCCGAAGGCGGCGCCCGGCGCGGCGGGCGAACTGGAAGCCGCGCTCACCTCGCACCCCGAACGCCGTGACATAGCTCAGGAGTTGGCGGGACGCGCGCTGTCGTCCCTGTTCACGGTGAATGTCCGGGAGGCGTGCACACCGAATCGAGCCGATGCCCTCGCCCTGGATTCCTTTGTGCACGAAGGGGGCACGCTCTATGTGGTCGGTGAATCCATCGAGGACCCCAGGGCCAATCCCGCCGCGATGCCCCTGCTGACGGCCCTCGTCTCCAGCGTGGTCGAGCGCGGCCGGCACATGGCCGAACGGTCATCCTCCGGTCGCCTCGACCCACCACTGACCCTGGTCCTGGACGACATCGCCGCCGTCGCCCCCATCCCGGGCCTGCCCGCCCTCCTCACCCACGGCACGGACCGCGGCCTGCCCACCCTCGCCCTCCTCCGCTCCCGCGAACAGGCCCGGTCACGCTGGCCGGGGGAGGAACTCCCCGTCCGGTAGAGGCAGTTGCCTCAGGTACGGGGCGGCGGGGCCGGGTTGACGGTGTTGTGATCGCCGGTGATCGCGGTGTGGACGGTGTGCGCGGCGATGGCACGGGTGCCGTCAGCGGTGACCGAGGTGGAAGCGGCCGGCTTCGCGGGCTCCGCCGGGTCCGGCACCTCGGAAGAGCCATCGCCCGACGACACCACCTTGTTGCCATCGCCCACCACGACATGCCCACCAACGCTGCCGCCGATACGGACGGTGTACCGGCCGCCGGAGTTCGATCCCATCGCTTACCCCTCACTCCTCCTCATACGGAAGTCATACGGAGGTCATCCGGTGGAGACCCGGGACCAGGTCTCCGTGGTGCAGCTGAGACAGTCACCCTGCCCCTGTGCGTCGTAGAACTCCGCACCCGAGAGCGAGTAGACGGCGCTCTGCCCGCCGGGCATCAGCTCCACCTCGACGGTCGCGGTGCCGAGCACACTCGCGCAGTCCGCGGCGTCGACGTCGTACAGATTCGCGGTGCCGGTGTAGGTGTCCCCGTAGCCGCTCAGGCCGATGGTCTCGCAACCGGTGCTGAAGCCGTACTCCCCGGTGCCCAGGGCGACGATCTGCACATCCCCACCGGGTGTCGACCAGATGCCGGCCAGGTCGGTGGGGTCGGGTTCCGGCTCGGCGCCGCTGTCGTCGTAGAAGGGCGGCGCCGAGTACGACGGCGTGGGGGCCGCCTGGGAGTCCCCGGTGGCGTCGTCGATGGCGGAGGCCAGACGGGGGCCGAAGACGGCGACGCCGATGACGGCCAGGACGGCCAGGACGGCGAGGGCGATCCCACCGGCACCGGCACCGGCGGTGGTCGTGGCGGCGGCGGTCGTGACGGTGCCTGCAGCGCCGGAACCCGCCGAGGCCGCGGTCGAGCCGTGCGCGGCCGACGTGGCGGCGGAGGCGGGGTCGGGCACCACCGCACCGAGGGCGGCCGGATCGGCCGGGGCGGCGGGCGGCGGCGGAGAAGCCACGGACGCCGAGACGCTTCCCGCGTCCGGGGGCGGCGAGACGACCTGGGCGGCGGTGTCGGGGGCTGGGGGCGCCGGGGACGCTGAGCCCGAAGGCACCAGGTCGGGAGCCACTCCATCCGAAGGCACCACGTCCGGCTGGACTCGGTCCGACCACCCCCCATCAGGCGACATCGCGCCCGAGTCCCCCACCTCCCCCACATCACCCGCCACCCCACCCCCCTGCTCGGGTACCGGCGGCAACGCCTGCTGCAACGCCTCCGCCTGCCCCAGCGCCTCGGTGTCCCCCAGCTCCCGCCAGATCAGTACGGCCTGGTAGAGCAGCGCGGCGGCCAGGACCCGGCGTCCGATGAGGAGGTTGCGGATGGCCTGTTCGCGTGTGAAGTACGCCTCGGCGTCCCGGTCCCCGGCGGCCCGGGAGGTGTCCCGCCCCCGGTCGAGCAGTCGCCCCCAGGCGCCGAAGCGCAGGGAGCGTGCCATGGCCGGGGCGGCGGCACGGGTGACGGCCACCGCCAGTTCGGGGTGTCCGGCCTGCTGGAGCAGGGCCGCGGCACGTTCCAGGGCCTCGCTCACCCGGGCGACGTCGGCCGGGGTGGTGTCGGGCCGGCCCAGCCAGGTGATGAAGTGCCGGGCGATCCGGGTGACGGGCAGGGGCGTCGGCGGCTGCCGCCGGATCTCGGCGACGACCTCGGCGGTACAGCGGTAGGCGCCGTCGTCGGTACCGGTCAGCAGCCCCCGCTCGGCCAGCTCCCGGCAGCGGTCGGCGGCCGAACCGCCGGTGTCGGTGATCGAGCCGATGTGGCCGGGGGCCAGCCCCGCGTCGCCGAACGCGGCGAGCAGTCGTACGACCCTCGTCGACGGGGTGTCCAGGCGACGCAGCAGCACGGGCACGAGCCCGGCGATCTCACCGGGCCGGGGCAGCCGCTGGGCGGCGCCGGACAGCGCGGCGGCGGCAGCCTGGACCAGGCGCAGCGGGATGCCGTCGGTGGCCCGCCAGAGGTCGGCGGCGAGGGGCCGTTCCTCATCCGTCAGCGGGCGCCGCAGGGCACGGGAGAGCAGGTCGAGGGCGGCCTCCTGGCCGAGCCCCCGCACTTCGAGGTGCCCGCCGTCACCGGGGAGCAGGGTGCGCCCGGTCCCGGCCAGCACGAAGACCGCGTCGGGGGCGGTCTCCAGCAGGGCGAGGATCTGGTCACGGCCGAAGTCGGCGTGGTCGAGGTAGACGGTGATCTCCACACCGGCCATCAGGCGGCGCAGATCGGTGTCGCTGGGGGCATAGCCCTGGGTGTCGTAGCCGGCCTCGAAAAGCATCTGGGGCAGATCTCGGGGGTCGCGGCCGACGGCGTCGATGAAGACCACGCCGTCCCGGCCGGGCGGCAGGTGGCGGGCGGCGTGCCGGAGCAGTGCGCTGGTGCCGCTGCCGGGAGGTCCATAGATCTGGACGACGCGGTGCGTGGCGAGGTGGCTCTCCAGCGCGGCGAGTTCGGCGTCCCGGCCGAGCGGTTCCTGCTGGCGGCGGGGCAGCAGCGCGGTGCGCGTACGACGCTCGGGGCGCGGCTGCGCGCCGGGCACGACGACAGTGACCGTGGAGCCGTCGTGGGCGTCCACGACAAGGTTCTGATTGCCGACGACGACATGTCCATGGGCGTCGCCGCCGATGTGGGCCGCGTTGTCGGCCCCCGCGTCGTCGGGTCGGTCTGGTGGGCTCACGGTGGTGTCCCCCGGGTCCGTCAGGCTGGGTGCGTGGAGGATCCTAGGGCCCGAACTCCGGCTCATTCCCAGGTATTCGAAGGACCTCCCCGGAGTCGTGACCCGCCCGTGACACGGGAAGGGGCCCAGAGATGCCGCACCCGCACCTGCGATCCCGGCCCGGAACCCGCCCCGTCAGGGGCGCGGGGAACTACGCGACCAGCCCCCACCCACCCTCACCCGGCGAAAAAAGGCAGCCCCCACCCCAAGCCAGACCCCACTCAGGGCCGCTCCAGCACATACTCCAGCTCAGCCTCCCCCGCTCTCCCCACCACCGGCACCGTCACCCCACTGGGCACGAACCCCACCCGCCGGTACAACGCCCGAGCCCGCCCGTTCTCCTCGTGGACGATCAACCGCACCCGCTCCAGCGCCTGCCGCCAGGCCCAGCTCAGCGCCTCGTCGAAGAGCAGCTCGGTCAGCCCGCACCCACGATGCTCGGGCCGCATGAACACCCCGACCAGATGCCCTTGCCGCCGCTCGACCGGGAACCCGGCCCAGTCCATGGTCCCCGCCTCCTCGATCAGCACGGTCACTGAGCCGACCCATTCCCCGTCCGGCCCCTGCGCGATCACCTGCCGGGCCCCGTCGGCACCCTCGGCCGCGCGCTCCGCCCGCTGCCGCCAGAACGACTCGGGCCGGGCGACAGCCTGCTCGTATGTCTCCAGGAAGGCGAGGTGCGCCACCGGATCCCGCAGCGCGGCCAACCGCAGCTCCTTCAGCGCGGGCCACTCGTCGGCCCGGATGGCCCGGACGACGTACCGCTCTTCGCTGTCGGTCCGCTGATCGGTGTCGGTGCTCATACGGGCCACGGTAGTACCCGGCCACTACGCCCCTCACCTGGAATACTGCCGGCACCTCCGAAACAACCCCGTAAACGCAGAAAACCCCGCATCCGAAGATGCGGGGTTTTCCCAATATTTGTTCGGCGGCGTCCTACTCTCCCACAGGGTCCCCCCTGCAGTACCATC
>NZ_JBHTZD010000024.1:30781-111991 GCF_042790455.1 Streptomyces sp. NPDC056734 | reverse complement strand
ACCAGGTCTCGAAGGCCGACGTCACGCACACGCCCGAATTAACCAACAGCATCCCTGACCGGAAGCGGGGCCCTGACCGTCGTACCGCTCGCGGCGGCTACTCGGACTTGATCGCCGCGAGCATGTTCAGGCGGGCCGCGCGGCGGGCCGGCCACAGGGCGGCGAGGACACCGACGGTGGCGGCGAGCAGAATGAAGATCGCCATCCGGGCCCACGGGACGACCAGTTCGTACGTCGACATGCTCGCACCCACCAGCTCACCGGCCGCCCAGCCGAAGAACACGCCCAGGCCGATGCCCAGCACCCCGCCGAACAGGGAGATCACCAGGGACTCCAGGCGGACCATCCGCTTGATGCCCTTGCGGTCCAGGCCGATCGCGCGGAGCATGCCGATCTCCTGCGAGCGCTCGAACACCGACATCGCCAGGGTGTTGATGACCCCGAGGACGGCGACGATCACCGCCATGGCCAGCAGGGCGTACAGCATGTTCAGGATGAGGGTGAACATGCTCGCGATCTGGTTGGACAGATCCTGCTTGTCCTGGACCACGATGGCCGGGTTGGAGCCGAGGGCCTCCTCCAGGTGGTCCTTGGTGGCGTCGGAGACACCGCCGTCCGCCTTGACCATGACCAGCATGTCGGTGGGCTCGCTCTGGTGCGCGGCGAGGGTGGCGGCGTCGAGCATGATGCCGCGGAACATCTCGTTGGGCTCGTAGACGCCCGCGACGGTCAGCTGCCCCTGGTCGCCGTTCTCGTAGTTCACGGTGAACTGCGAGCCGGTCTGCCAGTCGTGCCGGTCGGCGGTGTCGGTGTCGACGACGACCTCGGTGCCGCCGATCGTGAAGGTGCCGCTGTCGACCGGGAACTCGGTCAGGTCGCCGAAGGTCTGTCCGTCGACACCCGTGAGGCTCTCGGTCTCGCCGTCGATGCGCGAGGGCGAGTTGCGCATCGGGCTGGTGGCGGTGACGCCCTGGGTGTCGCGCAGGGTCTGCTCGACGTCCGGCGAGAGGTCGTTGCCGTTGGCCATGGAGATGATGTAGTCGGCGCGGATCGCCTCGCCGGCCATCTTGTCGATGGACTTCTGGAGGCTGCCCGCCATCACCGTCATGCCGGTGATCAGGGTGAGGCCGATCATCAGCGCGGAGGCGGTGGCCGCGGTGCGGCGCGGGTTGCGCACCGAGTTCTGCCGGGCCAGCTTGCCCGCCACCCCGAAGACGCGCAGCAGCGGGGACGCCGCCGCGATCAGCGGGCGGGACAGCAGCGGGGTCAGGATGAACACGCCGATGATCAGGACGACCGCGCCCAGGCCCATCGGGAGCTGGCCGTCCGAGCCGTCCATGGTGGTCGCCGCGAGGACGACGGCCACTCCGGCGCCGGTGAACAGCGCGCCGATCGTGTTGCGCAGCACCAGTGACTTCACCGTCGCCTGGGCGTGCACGCTGCTCATCGCGGCGACCGGCGGGATCTTCGCCGCGCGGCGGCCGGGCAGCCAGGCCGCCAGCATCGTGATCAGGATGCCGACCGCGAGGGCGACCAGGACCGTGCCGGGCGAGACCACCAGCGGGCCGGCCGGGAGGGTGACATCCAGCGAGCCCATCAGGGCGCGCAGTCCGGCGCCGATGCCGATGCCCGCGACCAGACCGGCCACGGCGGCGATGGCGCCCACGAAGAACGCCTCGGCCAGTACCGTGCGGGTCACCTGGCGGCGCGAGGCGCCGACCGCGCGCATCAGCGCCAGCTCCTTGGTGCGCTGGGCGACCAGCATGGTGAAGGTGTTGGCGATGATGAAGGTGCCGACGAACAGCGCGATACCGGCGAACGCCAGCATGCCCTGCTGGATGCCGCTCATCCCGGCGGCGATGTCGTCGGCCTGCTCGTCGGCGAGCTGCTCGCCGGTGCTGGTCTCCACGATGTCCTGGGGCAGCGCCCCGTCGAGGGCCGCCTTGAGCGTGGCCTGGGAGACGCCGGGCTCGGCCTGGACGTCGATCTCGTCGTAGGTGCCCTGCTTCCCGAACAGGGACTGGGCGGTCGCCGTGTCGAACAGGGCGAGGCTGCCGCCGGCGGCGACATTGCCGTCGTCGGTGGTGAAGATGCCGGTGATCCTCGGGTCCAGGACGGGGCCGTCGATGGACATCCGGATGGTGTCGCCGACCTTGTACCCACCGCGCTCGGCGGTCTCGGAGTCGATGAGTATCTCGTCGGGCCCGCTGGGTGCCTGGCCACTGACCAGCGGATACCGAGGATCGTCACTGCCCCAGTAATTCCCGCCCTGCGACTGGAAGCCGCCGCCGATCAGCTTGCCGTCCTTGTCGGCGAGGGCGGTGAAGCCGGTGACGACGCCGGTGACGGACGCGGCGCCGGGCACCCGCTCGCTGTCCTCCAGCATCGCCTGGGTCAGCTCGGGCAACTCGCCGACGGTGTCGCCCGCGGACTCGCGGCCCTTGGGGGTCACGGCGACGTCGACCTGGTCGAAGCCCTTGGCGGAGCTGTTCTGGAGGGCGTTGGAGAGGGTGTTGGTGAAGACCAGGGTCCCTGACACGAAGGCCACGCCGAGCATCACGGCGAGCACGGTCATCAGGAGTCTGGCCTTGTGCGCGGTCACATTGCGCAAGGCGGTGCGGAACATGGCTGTCTCAGTCCAGTGGTTACGGTCCGGTGGGGTGGAGGTGCCGGGCGGTCAGCTCGTACGGCCCTTGGCGTCGAACTGCTTCATGCGGTCCAGCACGGAGTCCGCCGTCGGGCCGTGGACCTCGTCCACGATCCGGCCGTCGGCCAGGAAGATCACCCGGTCCGCGTACGCCGCCGCCACCGGGTCATGGGTCACCATCACCACGGTCTGGCCCAGCTCGCGCACCGAGTTGCGCAGAAAGCCCAGTACCTCGGCGCCGGAGCGGGAGTCGAGGTTCCCGGTGGGCTCGTCGCCGAAGATGATCTCGGGGCGGGAGGCCAGCGCACGGGCCACGGCGACGCGTTGCTGCTGGCCGCCGGAGAGCTGCGAGGGCCGGTGCCCGAGCCGCCCGGACAGCCCGATCATCTCGATCACCTTGTCCACCCACTGCTTGTCCGGCTTGCGGCCGGCGATGTCCATCGGCAGCGTGATGTTCTCCAGCGCGGTGAGGGTGGGCAGCAGGTTGAACGCCTGGAAGATGAAGCCGATCTTGTCCCGGCGCAACTTGGTGAGCTGCTTGTCCTTCAGCGAGCCCAGCTCCGTGTCCCCTATCCGCACGGACCCGGACGAGAAGGTGTCGAGCCCGGCCACACAGTGCATCAGGGTGGACTTGCCGGATCCGGAGGGGCCCATGATCGCGGTGTACTCGGCCTGCCGGAACTCGACGGAGACCCGGTCCAGGGCGACCACCTGGGTCTCGCCCTCTCCGTAGATCTTCGACAGATCCGTGGCGCGGGCCGCCGCGGTCGTGGGCCGGGCGATGGGGGTCGTGGTCACGGGGATGTGCTCCTGTCGGGACGGTTCAGCTGTTTCCAGGTCGACCTCCATCGTCCCGAGCGGATCCGGCCGTGTAGTCACCCGCTGTTCCCGTTCCACAGACAGCCTCCGGTCGGACCGGACCCCGCCGAGTCATACCTGGGGATGAGGGGCGCCCCTGACTGGGGGAGGAGCGCGGGGGTGCGCCCGGGTGGGCTGGGGGTGAGCCGGGTGTCCCTGGCGGGACCCGAATGTCCCACGGCCGTCCTTCATCTCTTGGGTGTCCTTGGACGGACCGGACCGGACCGGATCGGAACTGGACCGGATCGGAACTGGACCGGGAACGCGCCCCTTGTGGGCCGTCGGTGCGACCTGTGCGCGGCGCGTGAATCTCCGCGCGGGGCGTGTGAACGCCTGCGCGGGCGTGAGCGTTCACGGCCGGGCCGCGGAACGCATCCGGTCGGACGGTGAAATTCCGTCATTCCGCATGTGCGGTCCGTGATCGCGGGACAGGCTGGTGGCAAGTGCTGATGGCGTATTTTGCGGTCTGATGCTCCCTCAGACATCAATAAAATAAGACAACATCGGTCCGCCCGTCCGCTGTTCGGGGGACGTACCCCGATAGGCTCGGAGCCTTGATGCGGAGCCCAAGGCCTGCCCGGATGGTGGAATGCAGACACGGCGAGCTTAAACCTCGCTGCCCCTTGCGGGCGTACCGGTTCAAGTCCGGTTCCGGGCACATCGCTTGCTATGGCGTCTGATCTGCGGAAATGTCCGACAGGCGCCGTAGTGGCTTACCCATAGTGGCGCACAAGTGGCACACGCACTACCTCTGTTGGCGTCATGGGGCTCTTCACATCCTGTCCCGGTCCGGGGCGTGAGGTCAGTGGGAGTCACTGAGGAGGCCGCGGGCGCGCTCGTCGAGTTCGGTTGCGCAGCGTAGTCCGCGGGTGCGGAATCGGGAGAGGTCGCGCCGTATGTTGCTCACGGCCTTGCGGGTGCGGCTGGACTGGACGCCGTCCATGTGGTCGATGGCCCGGCCCCAGGTGGTGCATGCCTGCTCGATGTTGCCTTCGGCGGCCTGCATCTCGGCCTGGGCGACCAGGTCGAGGGCGATGATGCGCTCGTAGCCCGGCGGCCTGCTCGATGCCGCTGCCCCGTACATCGCTGCGGCCCGGCGCCGGTCGCCGAGTGTCTCGAAGACCTTGGCCGTCCGGCTGCGAACGGTGGCGTCGGGCGGTCCCCAGGACAGGGCCCAGAACGGTACGTCGTCACCCTTCGCCGAGCCCAGCGCGGTGCGGGCGCGCTCGACCTCCCGTACGGCTTCCCGGCGCTGGCCTGCTTTGGCGAGTGCGTGGGCGTGGGTGATGGCGAACAGTGCCTCGGTCTGGGTGTCGACGCGTCCGTGGACCCTGCCGACGGCGGTTTCGGCCAGGGCCAGGCAGTGTTCGGGCCGGTGCAGCTTCATGCCCTGCTGGGACATGGTCCTCATGACGAAGGCGTCGTGCCCGGTGATGGCGGACTCGTGGGCGAGGGCGTACGACTGGAGGTAGTACCTCTGCGCGAGGCCCTGTTCCCCGCCGTCGTACGCCCGCCAGCCGGCCTGGTGAACGCCGACGGCGGCGGCGGACAGCATGTGCCGGTGGTCGTCCTCGGAGCCGAACCGGCCCCGGCACAGGGCGGCGACATCGGTCATCAGGTACTGCACGAGAGCGGACCGGCCGTGCTGGCCGCCGTGGCGTTCGTCCATCACCGCGAACATCGTGATCATGTCGCGGACGGCGGCGACGTCCGCGTGCCCGACCCGGGCGCCGGTACGGGCCTTGGCAGCCCGGGACGCGATGTCGGTGACGTGTTCGAGCGGGAGGACGGCGGCTGCCACGGAGTACGCGGCGCCGGACAGGAAGCGCCTACGGTCCAGGTCGCCTCTCCAGATCGGCATCAGGGCCTCCAGCGGGTCGTCTGCGAGGGACAGTCCGATGCTGTCATTCTCCCAGCCGTCCGGGGCCGGCAGTCCCAGATCCTGCGGGGCCAGGGGTCGGCCCAGGCGGCGGGAGAGAGCGATCGTCAGATAGCGGCCGGTCTGCCCCGAGGGCACCGCCCCGGCGATCCAGTGGTCCACCGTCGACTTGTTCGTCCGCAGGGCTTCGCCGTTCTCGGCGGCGACCTGGCGGACCGCGTGGGCGAGCGCCGCGTAGGTCCACCTCGACTCCGCGATGGCGTCCCGCAGTCTGACGTTCGGTAAGCGCTGGGCCATGGCGTGACCGTCCCCGTATACCTCGTATACCCATCCTTCCCGCGCAACGGTACCGACGAAGAGTCACCGCAGGTTCACTGTTGGTCATACCCGCAGTGCGGCGGACCTGAATTTCGGGGTCGTCGAACTGCCGGGCTGAGTACGGCCGTTCACTGCGCGTCCACTTCGGGGCGGCAGGGACGGGACACGCAGGAGGTACTGACATGGAGAAGACCACGCAGACCCCGGCCTACCAGGCGCCGGTCGTGCTGGACGCCGGTGACGTCGTCGAGGTGACCCTGGGCACCCAGAACTTCGACACCGCCGACGACACCCAGTACAAGAACGCCTGATCTTCTGCTCTGCCGGGCCGGACGGGGTGCACGATGCTCCGTCCGGCCCCCTTTTCGTTCGGTCAGCAGGCACGACGACGTGTGAGGGAGACGGCGCCGATGCGGTGGAGCGCGGGACGGTGCGGAACAGCGGACGAAGCCAGGCGCCCCCGGGACGGCAGGGCGGTGCCGGGCCTGGAGGCGACGTGGACCGCCGGCTGGTCGGCGGAGCGGGTGCGGTGTGTGAGCGAGGGGCCCGTGTCCCTGGCGGTGATCGGTGACTGCGGGGCCGACGACGGCCATCTCACCGCGCGGTTGTCCGCGGTCCGGGCCGGGCGGTGGCGGGAGCTGACCCGGTGGCCGGGCTCGTACCTGGTCGTCGCCCGCAACGGGCCGGCGCTGGCGGTGATCGGTGATCTGGCTGGGCAGCACCCGGTGTACTGGCGCGAGCACGGCGCCGCGATGTGGTGGGCGACGTCCGTGCTGGCGCTCGCCGCCCTCGACGGGGCACCGGTCGACCCCACCGCGCTCGCCGCGCACCTGGCCCTCGCCCAGCCGGACGTGCTGGGGGAGCGCAGCCTCCTGCGGTGCGTCAACCGGGTACCGGGCGGCCGTCTGCTGCTGCTCGACATCGAGGGCGCCCGTACCGTGCGCTACGAGCCGGTGGCGTACGAGAGCGTGGACCTGCCCGTCGCCGCGGTGACCGTGCGGGCCGCGCTCGGCGAAGCCGTCGCCGCCCGGTGTGATGGGCGTCCGGTCAGCGCGGACCTGGCCGGGCTGGATTCCACGACGCTGGCCTGCCTCGCCGCCGAGCGGGGGCCGGTCACCGCGGTGACGTTCGCCGACGAGCGCCTGCGCGACGACGACCTCCCGTACGCGACGCGCACCGCCGCAGCGGTGCCGGGCCTGACCCACCACGCGGTACCCGGCACGGCGAACACCGTCTACTACGACGGCTTGGACGACCTGACCGTGCTGCCGGTGACGGACGCGCCCAACGCGTACGCGGTGACGGCGTCGATCAAACGGGCCGTGCTGGACACGGTGGCCGCCCACCACCCGGCCCCTGGCCTGCATCTGACCGGTTCGGGCGGGGACGCGGTGCTGTCCGCCCCCTCCTCCTACCTCGCCGACCTGCTGAGGGAGGGGCAACGCCGCCGGACCTGGCGGCATGCGCTGGGCCACGCCCGGCTGCGGCACACCTCGCCCTGGTCGGTCCTCGCGCGGGCACGCCCTGCTTCCCGTACCGGCCTGGCCGGCGCGTGGCGGCAGACGGCCGCCGAGCTGCGCGGCCCGGCCCGGGAATGGGTGCCGCAGGTGTCCCGGCCGGTGTCGTGGACGCCGTTGCTGGCCACAGCCGACTGGATGAGCCCCGATGCCCGCCACCAGCTGGCCGCCGCCCTCGACCGAGCCGCCGAACAGCTGGACGACGCGCCGGAACACCTCGCCGCGTGGTCGGACCGGCAGGACCTGGCCCGCCTCGGCGCCGACACCACCGGCTGGCGTCAGATCGCGTCCGCCGAGTACGGCATCCACCTGGTCGCCCCCTACCTGGACAACGAGGTCATCCGGGCCTGCCTGGCCGTCCCCGCCGACCAGCGCGGCGCCCCCGGCCGCTACAAACCGCTGCTGAACCAGGCGTTCAGCAAGGCCGGGGTGCTGCCCGACTTCGTACTCGCCCGCACCACCAAGGGCGGCTTCAACGCCCTCGCCTACGCCGGCCTGCGGGAGAACGGCCCCGTCCTTCTTGATCTCCTCGGGCCGTCCTCGCGGCTGGCCGCCGCCGGGCTGGTCACCGAGCAGCCGGTGGCGCGGATGCTCGCGCGGGCCGCTGCCGGACAGTCCACCGCCCAGGGCGCCCTGCACCTCGCGGTCTCCGCCGAGATCTGGCTCCGGCAGCTCGACACCGCTCCGGCGTGGTGGGAGGCGAACTCCCATGTGGCAACTGCGTGAGACTGCCCACCCGGTCCTCACCGACGAGGGCGGCGCGATCCTCGACGAGCGCACCGGCCACTGGACGCACCTGACCCCCACCGCGTCCGCCGCGCTCATGCTCCTGCTCGCCGGCACCACCCAGGAGTAGGCCGCCCGGCAGTACGCGCAGCGATACGGCATCGAAGCCGAGCAGGCCCGTGCCGACGTCGGCACGGTCGCCGCCGCGCTGACCGCGCGGGGCCTCACCACCGCGGAACCGGCCGCCCGCCGCCGCTGGTGGGGGTGGTGGCGGTGACGAGCATCGAGGCGTACTCCACCGTCCGCACCGGAACCATCCCCGAACGGGTGGCCGCCGCTGCCGGTCTCATGCTGGCCCTGGTGCTGCTATGGCTGCCCTTCCGCCACACCCTCCGCGCGGTGCGCTGGGCACGGCGGGCGGGCCGCAGGTCGCTGGCTGCGGAGCGGGCCGGGGCGCTGGTTGAAGCGGTCCGGCACACCGCCCGCCTGTGGCCCGGCCGCGCCGCGTGCATGGAGACGTCCCTCGGCGCGGTGCTGGCCGCCGCCCTCATGGGCCGCCGCCTCGACTGGTGCCTCGGCGTGCGGTTCGCCCCGCCGCCGGTCGAGTACCACGCCTGGGCCGACCTGCCCGGCCACGGCCCGGTCGGCGAATACACCGAGGCGGGCTGGCACCACCACACCGCCCTGACTGTCTGACCGCCCCCGCCGGGCTCCGTGTCCTTCACCCGCCCGGAGCAGTTGACCGAATAGGTGTACCCGTACCCCCCCGGAGGAGTGAGCCGATGTCCGCCGTCGCCCTGGCCGCCGAGACCGTCCCCGAGCGCCACTACACCCACCACGAGGCCAGGGGCGCCACCCCGCACCGCTCGAACCTGGCCGTCGTCCACCGCGAACTGTCCACGCTGGCCGTCGAGACCGGCATGAACGTCGTGGAGTTCGGCACCGGTTCCGGCTACTCCGGCGCTCTCCTCGCCGAACTCGTCGGCCCCACCGGCAGGGTGACCAGCCTCGACATCGACACCTACCTGACCCGCTGGGCTGGCCTCATCCACCACCGGCGGTGCCTGGAGCACGTCCGCTGCCACACCGCCGACGGCACCGGCGGCTTCCCCGAGCGGGCCCCCTACGACCGGATGGTGGCCTGGTGCACCCCACCACTGCTGCCCACGGCATGGGTGGACCAGGTCGTCGACGGCGGTCTCATCGTGGCCCCGCTGCCGATCGCGGCCGTCCCCAACATGACCGTCGTCGCCAAGATCCGCGTCACCGGCGGCCGACCGGTGGCGGAGGAGGTGTTCACCGGCGGGTACATCGAGGCCACCAGCTCACCGAAGACCGACCTCGACCTGCCCGGCCGCTGGGTGGACTGGGAGAACCGCGTCCCCGCCCCCTCCTGGATCTCCATCGCCTGGCGAGGAGAGGACGACCACCTCCACACCGGGGCCCGCACCGCGCTGGAGCGGCTCCTGAAGAACGCGTACACCGAGCCCTACCAGGGGGAGGACATCGACCTGCCGTCCTGGCGGACCTTCGCCGCCACCCACGGCGACCACCGCCTCACCATGGCCGGGCTCAGCCCCGACCTGTGGGCGATCGGCCACACCACCACCACGACCGCCGCCGTCATCCAGCAGGACGGCACGATCCTCGCCGATGCCCCCGACTCCCCGTCCCTTGCTGTCCTGCGCGAATGGCTCCAGCAATGGGAAGAGGCCGGACGCCCTGCGCCCGCCACCTACACACCCACGCTGGTCCGCAGTGGCGACGGCTGGGACCTCCGGCTCTCCCGGTAGCCTTGCCGCTGCCGCTTGCTCACGTTGTCCGGGACCTTTCAGTGTCCCGGGCCGTCGGTTGTTGGCAACCTCAGCCAACCGGGATCGCCCGCTCGCCAGGTCAGCACAGAACGAACACAGGGTGTCCGGCAGAAGGACTAGAACGTCTGAGCCGTCTCTCCGCTCTCTGGTTTCTTCGCCCGTACCAGGGGTGGGTACGGTCGCAGCATCCGCATGTGAAGGAGAGCACGGTGGCCGAGTACCTGACCGTTCTGACCACAACCGACAGTGCCGACAAGGCCCAGAGCCTGGCCTCCAGCGCCGTGGAAGCCAGGGTGGCGGCATGTGCACAGATCGAGGGGCCGATCACCAGCGTCTACCGATGGGACGGCGTGGTGCAGACCGACCCGGAATGGCGGGTGCTCTACAAGACCACCCTGGACCGGTACCCGGCGCTGGAGGCCCACATCAAGATCGTTCATGACTACGACACACCGGAGATCATCGCGACGCCGGTGACGCATGGCAGCGCCGAGTACCTGTCGTGGGTGAGCGCCGAGACCACTGAGGGGTGATCAGGCGGCCAGCGCGGCGCGGATGCCCTCGGTGAGGTCACGCGTCGCGCTGTTCTGTGCCGGGAGCAGGGCGGCCAGGGACTTGAGTCGCTTTCGTCCCATCATCGTCGGCGTATAACGCATATCCACAATGGCCTGCACAAACCGGTGCCCAATGGCCACGGCCTGCTCCAGATTGCCGGAGACCGCGTATCCGTTCGCCACGTCGGCCAGAACCGCGATCCGGACCATGGAGGTGGCTTCGTCGAGATGCGCGAGGGCATCCTGCGCGGTCTGCTCCAGGTCTTGGTGCCGCAGCCGGGAGTACGTGGACAGCGTCAGGGAGTCGAGGCGAGGGCGCCCGTAGAAGCGGATCCATGCCTGCTCTGCGCCGGGGTCCGCATAGTCGAAGGCGGTGGTGGCCCGCTCCAGTGCGCGCAGCGCGCCGTCATCGTCCCCGAGCAGAGCGGCTTCCTCAGCCTCACGGCCAGCCAGCCAAGAACGTGCGGAGGCGTAGCCGGGGTCGCGAACATGCTCCTGGGCGGATGACAGCATCTTGCGCGCCTTCTCCGTCGGGAGGGCGTAGGAGGCGTACCCCAGGGCAAGAGCAATCACGGCCGGATGTCCGGCCTCTCGACCCGCGAGCACGGCCGTCCGGTAGTAGTTCCGGGCCTGCTCCAGGTCGCCGACATCGTAGGCTGCCCAGCCGGCCAGCACGGCTGTCTCACCGGCCGCCACGGTCAGCGCTTTGCGGTGAGGGCCGGACCGGGGGATGAGTGCCGTGAGGGTCTCCAGGTGGGCGCTGAGTCGCTTGGCCATTTGCGTGGCGGGGAGGTGCTGCACAAATAGGTCGGCCGTCTGCGCGACCAGGGCGTCACTGGTCTTGCTGTCTATGGATGGGCTGGCGACCGCAGCGGCGAGCCTTCCCCACGGTTCGGTAGCGACCCCTGCGACGAGTACCGAGAAACCGAACTTGCGGCGGTCCACAGCTTCCTCCTCATCCTCAGCTAGTAGTACTGATGTTGACATGAGTCGTCGATGGCGGCGACTGGCTGCCACAGCCCTCTGGATGTCCTCGACGGAGATGCCGTAACCGGCGGCGAGCGTCCGGTGCCACATGGGCGTTGGGAGGCGCTTCTCGGTCTCCCACCTTTTCAGGTTGTCCGGGTCGAAGACCTCGCCGCTGACATCCGCGAGGTGCTTGGCCTGCTCGCATCGCGAGCGTCCGGCCTTCTTGCGCAGGTCGCACAACAGGTTGCCGATGCCCTCCGGACTCAACATGCGTCGCCCTCAAAGTCTCGTAGCGGGTGCTGGATTCCATCCTGGACCCCCAATCTGGCCCCCCGCCGGGAAACGCACCCCATTACGGCCCTCCCAGTGAACGGCAAATGGGCGTTGGCTAGTTGTGTGCCCGCTGCTACCCAGTCGGACACGGTTTGCTTCCGCAGCAGTGAGGCCCTGCTGGCTCCGGCCGAGCCCGCTCGCCCGGCCCGGACGCCCCGCCCGTACGGAGCGTCAACCTGGCGGCGGGGTCGGCACGCCGGCTGCCCAGCTCTGAACGAAAGTGCCCCCGGGCCTTGATCTGGATCCCAGGGGCGCGACGACTGTAAGGAGTCGCCGTGCATGAGCGTACCCAAATCCCCTCAAGATCACCGGCGTTGGCGCCCGCCACGCTGACCCTCTGGGAGCGGCAGTTCGCCGTCAGCCAGTGGCTTCTCGGTGCCGCTCACGACCGGAAAACCGTCCGAGGCGAGTGGAACGGGCTTGGGGTGGCGCTGCTGGCCTGCGGCGACCTCTTCTCCGCCGTCCGCATGCCGGCTCACCTGGTGTGGGCAGCGGTCGGCACGAACGAGCTGCTCCAGGTGGACGAGGCCCTCCGCCGGTTCTTCGACGGCGGAGCCGTGTTCATGGACATCCACACCAACATGTACTACGCGCTCGTACCCGGGACCGCCGCCTCCTCCTGGCCGTGGAGCGACAGGGATTTCCCAGGAGTGGAATGCCTCGGCCGTGACACGTTCCTGGGTGTCCCCGCGATCTCGCGCACGAAGCCGGTCAAGCGCGCGTACTGGTGCGTCCCCATGGATTCCCCGGGAGATCTCACCTACGTGGAAGAAGTGGTGGACCTGCTCCGCCTCGGCCAGGAGGCCCGGGACGGGGGAGACGTCCGGTGACCGTCGAGGCATTGCTGGGCCCGCCCGCTCTCCCCGCGTCTCGCGTGGCGGAGGAGATCACCGCGGCTCTGGGACCGATGCCGTGGCTCACGGCCACCGGCCGTCTGGAGCAGATCCTCAGGGCCTGGGGCCGTGAGCAACTGGCGGAGGTCCCGGCCGGTCTCGCCTTCGACGTGCTTCGGACCACGGGTCCGCTGGCCCACGACACCATCGTCCGGATGCGTGCGGCAGGCCGCCGCACGGGGCCCGTCGTCCTTGGCGCGAACGGTGCGGAGTTCATCATCGAACGCGGCTCGGCGCCGGACTGGAACGCGCCCCGCTCCGGACTCCTGCGCCCCGGGACGCTGGTCCTCCTCCCGCCGCCCCACGTGTGCATTCCGGATGCGGTGGCCGCTCGCGGCTGGCTCGTCCCGCCCTGCCACCCGGAGACGGGTGCGGCCGTCTGCGCCGAAGTGACGCCGGGCAGGGCGCTCCGGGAGCCCTACCTCGCCGCTGTCGAGGCCGCGGTGGGGGAGGAACTGCAGCGATGCGCCGCTTGAGACCGGACAGTGTGATGGGCCAGATCCTCTACGCGCTGTCCCTCGCAGCGCTGATGGGCGCCCTGGCGGCCGGCATCACGAGGCGGTAGGCGCTCTTCCTCATGACCGGCTCCGGCCGCCGCCATCCCCCCCCGGCGGTCGGAGCCACTCCACCCCCGCGACTCCCGGTCACACCCGAGACGCTCTCGAAGGAAGCCAACCATGGGATCACCTCACCAGGGCGGCACGGTCCTGCCACCAGGTCCCACCTCCCTCGTCGCGCCCGGCGGCCTCCCGGCTCCGATGCTGAAACACGCCCACCACCAGCCGACTGACCTGACGCCCTTCTTCGCCGGGCGGAGGCATCTCGCCGCCCGACGTCTTCAGCAGCACACGGACCAGATCCCCCACCAAGATCCCCGTCCTGAGCGAGAGAAATGGATCACCGGCGCGTGCTGGCTCGGCTGCCGGCGCTCGGGCCTGCCGGTGATCTGGATCGGCCCGCTCCACTGGAACGGCCGGCACGCCCCGCTGCACGCCTGCCAGGCGTGCCTGAACCGCCTTGTCCACCAGGCCGTCAACTACTGGTTGCAGCGGGGGCCCGCCGCATAGCAGCACCCGCCCTGCCCGTGCCGAGTCCGCCGCACGGGCAGGGCGGATCCCACCCCACTGTGGAGGACCCACATGACAGTCGCGAAATCCCGACCCGTCAGCACCGAGGACAAGGCCGCGTCCTGCTACTTCCGTACGACGGTCCAGGCGCCCTACCGGAAGGCGCTCGTGCAGATTGCCGAGCCGTGCAACGAGCGGTGCGCCCACTGCTTCGTCTCCGCGACCAAGCGCGGCTCGTACATGCGGCTGGAGGCCGTCCGGGACCGTCTGATCCCGCAACTCGCCGCGGCTTGCGCCACCCGCATCACGCTCACTGGTGGCGAGCCGTTCATGCACGCCGGTCTGAACCGCGCTCTCGAACGCTTCGTACGGCTGGAACCCACCACAAGTGCATCACGCAGCTGGCCGAATGCCCCCACCCAGACCGACCACTGCGCCGACCACACGCTCCGGCGCATCGAGGAGAGCCTCCTGGCCCTGGACCACGGCCACGTCGCGGACCGGCACCTCGGCCCCCCCCGGACCGCCGACGCCGCATAGACCGCCTGCCCGGTGGCCGGACCTCCCCCGATCCGATCCACCGGGCAGGCACTCACTCCGTCCACCGATCAGGGAGAGACGCGATCAAAGCGCTCAAGTTCATCACCTTCAATCTCGAATTCGACGGCGGCCCGGACGTGCACGGAAACCCATCCGAGCGATGGCACGCCGCCCACGGGCTGCTTGCCGAGCGGGAGCCCGATGTAATGTGCCGGCAGGAGGCGACCTACTCCCGAGACGATGGCCACAAGCGATTGCATCTCGCGGAACAAGCACTGGGAATGCGCGGTTTCCTCGGGCCAGTGGGAACGAAACCCAGTAGGCAGCACCCCACCGCGATCTTCATTCGGCCCGAAGTTTTCACCGTCCAGCGGGAGTATGCGCTGACGGACTGGCGCACGCCGCCGACGAACATCATCGCCACACTCGCCGGCGCCCCGGACGCGTCGTTCACCCTGGTGTCCTGCCACCTCACGCCCACCTCGCCCGGTGGGCGAGAGCGGGAGGCAGATGACCTGGCCAGGCTGGTCGGCCTCAGCCGGGGAGGCGGATGGATCGGTGCCGGCGACATGAATGAGTACCCGGTGCCCGACGGCGAAGAGGTGCCTCCGATCGACTGGACCTCGCCGGCGATCCGGGACCTGCCTCACGTCCAGCACCGCACCACCGAGGGTCCCGACGGTGCGCGCATCAGCTGCACCTACGTGGATAAAAAGCTCCGGGGCTGCGGACTGGTCGATCCTGCCCGCCACGCCGCGCACGTACTTGGCCAGCGCTCCGCCCTGAGCGCCACAGCCGGATGGGCCCCCGGCACCGAGGGCCAGGGCGGCAAAAGCCGCCTCGACCGCCTGTATCTGGACGAGGAACTGGTCCAGGCCGTGGTCAGCGTCGAGGTGCTGGACATGAGCGGAGTCTCCGACCACCACGCAGTCGAAGTCGTGCTCGACCGCGGCGAGGCGATCGAGGCGCTACGCCGCCGGGCAGACCGCCGCCCGCCGATCCGGGCCTGAGCCCCGGGCCAGCCGGACGGTGTAGAGGGTGCCGCGGCCCCCTTGCCCGACCACACAGACCCCTGGTGGCTGCCCGCTGGATCGGGCGAGGCCGTCACCAGGCCAGACCCCGCCCGCACGATCGGCAGTCGGCACGGGCGGAGGAGGTGCTGGGGCCGGACGCCCCCCGTCCCGGCCCCAGCACCAGCGCGATACGTGCCAGAGCTGACGACCATCCCGAGAGGTGTACGCGTCATGACGATCGTCCAAGAGGCCATCCCATCCGACATCCCGCAGGCCGCAGAATGCTCGGCCTCTCGTGTCCAGGCTCACCGGAAGCGGGTTGAGAACGCCATGCGGCTCCGGATCGTGGACGGGACGTACCAGCCGGGGCGACTTCTTCCCCGCCTAGTGCCGATGGCGAGGGAGTTCGGCGTGAATACCTACACCTTCCGTCGCGCCATCCAGCCGCTGATCGACGAGGGGCTGCTCATTGTGTCCAAGAACCCATCTCTGTCCGATCGGCCATCGCACCGCTTGCGCGTGCTGGACAAATGATCCTGCGCGGGAGCAGCTCGGGCCGCTCGAATTCCAGGCGAGCAGCTCCCGCGTAGACATGGACAGTCGCCCATCGGCCCGGCCTTGCGCTATTGGACGTAGTGCCAGGCAGTGAGGCGGGCCCGGCAGAAGGTCTGCCGGGCCCGCCTGCTGTCTTCCTCGGCCTTCATCGAGGCGCGGCACGCGCGAGTTCCAGCCAGCAGCGGGTGGTGCGCACCGCTGCCGCCGTCGAGCGCGGCAACCTCCGGGGCATTTATGCGCTGAGCTGGGCTCACTGACCGTGACGGCGGGTGGTGCGCCACTTGGTGCGCCACTGGCGCACAAAGGCCGGGTTGAGGCGGGTGGATTTGGGGAGATCCGCGAGGATCCGGGCGGATCCGCCGGGTCACAGCATCGTCGCAGGTCAGGGGCTTGTACGGCGACGGTTCAAGTCCGGTTCCGGGCACGTTCCCAGGCGTCTGACCAGTGAAAGTCACTGGCGGGCGCCATCTTTGTGCGTGTCACTGGCGCCCAACTGGTGCATCGAGGGTTGGTACGGGGATGACAACTACGGGTTTGGTGTGAATCGGGCCGTACCGGGACGGTGAGCAGGGGTGACGCCGCCGAGGGTTGACTGTGGCCGATGTCCTCGTAGCCCCATGTCCGGTAGAGGGCATGCACCTTTCCGTCACCAGCGGCAGGGTTGACCATGAGGGTGACGAACTGCTCGCTGCGGGTGGTGAGGAGTGTGTCGTGGATGCGGCGGGCGGTACCGGTGCCGCGCCAGGTGGATCGGACGTCGCCTTCCTTGAGTGCCAGGGCCGGAAGTCTCATGTATTCCTCTGCTGGTGTGGGGTTTGTGTGTCGCCAGCACCGGCCACCGTCGCTTGATCTCCTGCGACGCCTCGGGGACGACCAGGTACGCGTCGCGGTCACCGACCGGAGCAAGGCCCTGCCCGAGCCTGCCTTCCCCTCCGACGACGAGGCTCACGGCCGGGGCCTGGCCATCATCGACGCGGTCTCGCGGGAATGGGGCGTCGAGCCCCTGAACTGGGGGAAGCGAGTGTGGGTCGACTTGGAGGCCCCCTCGGTGGAGGACTCTGCCGTGGACATTCACCGCCACTCCTCCAGCCCCAGCCCGAAGGCGACTCACCTCCTGACCGTCCTCGCGGTCGCGGCCATGCTCACCGCCGCCGTCGTCGTCACGTCGCGCTGACACACAGCGCCTGTCATCCGCCGGTTCGCGACCCGACCGCATCGGTGGTTCTTGGTCTCCGGTCGCCCGCCGTTCCTCCCAGGTGGCCGGAGACCGCCCGCTCATGGACAACTGGCAGCCCTAGGAGGCGCCCGTGACCAGCGTTTCAGTCCCTCCCTCACAGGACTGGCGGAGCCCGCCCCGCGTGGCTGATGTGTTCGTCCACGCCGTGGTGCGGATCCACGAGGCCGCGGCGGAGATCTGGCCCGGCGTGCCCGTCGTCTCCCTCCTGCGCGGCGCCCGCGGACCGTGGCCCACGATGCTGGAGCAGCAGGAGAGGTACGTGCGGCGGCACGACGGGCTGCTTCAGCGGGAGGCCGCCCGTATCAAGCTCCGCGACGCCTACCAGGCCGTACGCGGAATCCCCACCCGACCGCTTCCGTCCGGGAGGAACCCATGACCCCCCACGCCGTACGCCTCGACATCGCCGACGCCACCACCACCGTCATGTCCGCCGACCAGGCCATCACCGACTGGACGGCCCGCTACTTCGGCCCCTGGTGGAACGCCACCCCCGTGGCCCCGGACCACATCACCGCCGGGCCCGCCGTCATCGCCGGCGTCGACAGCGACCGCTACCAGCACATGGCACTCGACGTGACCCAGGCCCCCCACACCAGCGTCGAGTACGCCAAGGCCCAGCACCTCATCACCCGCGACGAGGCCACCGGAGTCATCCGTGCCCTCTGCCCGCAACACCAGCTCTGCTACCGATCGGAACCGGGCCGCGGGCAACTGCACATCGTCGGCCGCGACACCGAATCCGTCGCCACGGCCACCGCCCGCCTCGCCCGGGAAACCGTGCGTGGCTCTCTGCTGCGCGACGGCTGGGCCGTGCTCCACGCCTCCGCCGTCGTCGGCCAGGACGGCGGGACGATCCTCACCTTCGGGCACAAAGGAGCGGGCAAGACGACCACCGCCCTCGCCCTCGCCGTCCACCAGGGCCTGCGCCTCCTCGCCAACGACCGCGTCTTCGTCCGGCCCCGCACTGCCGACGAGGGCGTCGACGTCCTTCCCTGGCCATCGGCCGCCGCCATCGGCCTCGGCCTCCTCTCCGCCCTGAACTGGTTCGACATCGCACAGGAGCGGCTACGTGGCGGCGAGCAACTGCACCCGACACAGCACCAGAAGGTCACAGCCGCGCTCCTCGCCGGGCAACGCACGCCGCTCTGGGACCACGGCAAGGAACTGAAGGCGCAGGTCTTCCCCGACCAGTTCGAGCGCTGGTTCAGCCTGCCGCTCGCGACCGGAGGCAAGGCCGCAGCCCTGCTCTTCCCCCGGATCGAGGCCGACGCCACCCCGGCAATGGAGGACTCCCTCCGCTCACTGGGTGACGACGATTTCATGAGTGGGCGGACCGAGGACCGGTACCCGGATGTCTTTGCGCTGACCCAGGTCGACGGCGGCGGCACCGAGAAGGCCCGGCAGGAAGTCGCCCAACGCCTCGGCGCCTTGCCACATCACTCCGTCGTCCTCGGGTACGACATGGCGGCCAACGTGGATCTTCTGGCGGAGGTGGTCGGCCTTCCGGCGGGGGCCGGGAGGCAGGAAGCGGGGAGGCGGGAACGGGCCGCAGGGCCCCCGGCCCCTCTGTCTCAAGTCGGTCATGGAACCGTCCCCGCCACTGGTGGGAATCGCTCGCGCGCGTAGCGTGTTCTCCGCACCACGGGGGAAAGATCCTCCCCAAGCACTAGAGGCATACTTTTGCCTTTCCATTACTCTTGAGCCAAGGCCACGCAGGGTGGCCATGGAGGAGTGAAATGAGGAGCAGCAACCCGGTCTTCTCGCGACGGGGGTTCAGCCGCGACAACGGCACCGCGGGCTTCAGCACCGCGCCGCAGGCCGGGGGCGCAGTGGGCACGCAGGCCAATCCGTACGCGCAGCCCGGCGCCGGCAACCCTTACGCGCAGAACCCGTACGCGACGAACCCCTACGCCCAGCCGGACGTACAGGGTGCCCCGCCGCAGGCCCCGGCCTCCGCCGACCGGATGACGATGGACGACGTCGTCATGCGCTCGGCCATGACGCTCGGCACGGTCGTCGTCGGCGCCGCCCTGGCGTGGGCGCTGCTGCCGGTGTCGTCCAGCAGCTACGGCCTGGCCATCGGCGCCGCGCTCATCGCTTTCGTCCTGGCGATGGTGCAGTCCTTCAAGCGCAACGCCTCGCCCGCGCTGATCCTGTCCTACGCCGCCTTCGAGGGTGTGTTCCTCGGCGTCTTCAGCGAGATGTTCAATTCTCGCTGGTCCGGCGCCCCCTTCCAGGCCGTGCTCGGCACGATGGCCGTGTCCGGTGCCACCCTGCTGATCTACAAGGCCGGCTGGATCCGCGTCACCGCCCGCTACGCCCGTATCGGCATGGCGATCGCCATCGCGTTCGTGCTGGTCATGGCGGTGAATCTGCTGCTGGTCGCCTTCGGTGTCGCCGAAGACGGCGGGCTGCGCAGCATGGGCCCGCTCGGTGCGATCGTCGGCATCCTCGCGATCGTCCTCGGCGCGTTCTTCCTCACCCTGGACTTCAAGCAGATCCAGGACGGCATCGCCTACGGCGCTCCGCGC
The DNA here is from genome assembly GCF_042790455.1 of Streptomyces sp. NPDC056734. Classification (NCBI taxonomy): domain Bacteria; kingdom Bacillati; phylum Actinomycetota; class Actinomycetes; order Kitasatosporales; family Streptomycetaceae; genus Streptomyces; species Streptomyces sp. NPDC056734. Next base: position 92,540 of record NZ_JBHTZD010000024.1, on the reverse strand, counting down.
AGCGAGTCCTGGCTGGCCGCGTTCGGTCTGACCATGACGCTCGTCTGGATCTACGTCGAGATGCTGCGGCTGGTCGCGATCTTCAGTGGGAATGACTGATCCCGTCGCTCTCGTCGCTCCCAGCGCGCGCAGGTGAGTGACAGGTAAGTGGCACAGGGAAGGGCCCCGGGTAGTGGTTCCGGGGCCCTTTGCCATGTGTGGAGCGTGCCTTCAGCGCAGCTTGCGCGCCGCCCTCCTCAGGTCGTACTCGTGAATGATCGCCTTGGCATGGCCGTACGCCAGATTGTGTTCGTGGCGGAGCCAGCTGAGTTTCTCCTCGAAGCGCAGGAGCGAGGGGCCTTCTTCGACGGTGCGCAGCCAGTCGGAGATCTCACGACCGGTGCAGTGCGGGATGCGGGCGAGCAGGTTGCGGTGGGTCTCCTGGGAGAAGACTTGGGACATCGGCGCCTCCGGACGCAATCAGGTGTAAGCCGGTCCTTCAGGTCACCGTGCCTGAGCGTTCGCCCGTTGGCAACAGTCCGGGTACGGCGCGTACGCTCGCGGCGTGGTTGATACGACGCCGCTCACCCGTGCCGTGGATCATTTCGCCGACCGTCTGCGCGCCGCCCCGCAGAGCCGTCTCCAGCGCGGTGCCGCCGCGGAGGCCCTGGGACTGGCGAGGGACCTGGCGCGGTGGGCGCAGGTGAGAGAGGTGCCCGGGGCGGAGCCCCGGGAGATGCCGGACGCGGGGATGTTCGCCGCCGCGGATCAGGTGACCGTCGCCGCGCACGATCTCGCGCTGGTGCTGCGCAGCGCCGGGGAGGTGCGGGAGGCGGTGGAGAAGGTGCTCGCCGCTCAGGGGCGGGCCGGGGTGTAGAGGGTCCCAGCGCCGGGTTCCCCGGTGGGCTACAGCGACGCTATGACCCGGTCGGCCAGTATGTAGACCGTCTCCTCGCCGCACTGGAACGTGAGGGTGTACGCGCCCGAGATGCCTGAGCCGCCCAGCAGGTGCGGGGTGTGGCCCATGCGCAGGGCGGCGGCCAGGCGTTCGGCGGTCTCGCGGTGGCCCGGGGTCATGCACAGCGTGGTGCCGTCGGCGAAGACATAGACATCGAGGGTGCCCAGCGGGCCCGGACGGACGTCGGTCAGCTCGACCTGGCCGGTGGCGAGGTCCTCCAGCGTGGTCACCGTACGCTCGTGGTCGCCCACGACTGGTGACACGACCGGGGTGAAGTCCGGGTGCGAGGGGTGGCGGCGGCGGGCCGCGGCCAGTTCGGGCGAGTCCGCGGGGAACTCGTCGGCCTCCTGGCCCGGCTCGGTGACCGGCTCCAGCGAGTCCAGTGGCTCCAGCGCCTCCAGACCCGCGAAGTCGGCGGTGCGGGGCAGGAACGGTTCTCCGTCCGCGAGGCCCAGCAGGGAGGGCGCGTCGGCGGCGTCACGGGCCTCCTGCGCGGCCCAGAAGGCACGCGCCTCGGCGAGTTCCCGCTCGCGCTCCTCGGCGAGGGCCTCGGCCACGGCGGCCCGTATCTCATCGGTGTCCGCCGCGGGGCGTGCCGCGGGCACCAGCCCGCGTGCGGCACCGCCCTCGGCGAGGTCCTGGTGCAGGGCGGCCACCTGGCGGCGCAGCTGTATGAGGGTGCGCAGGACGGCGACGCCCACGGCGCCGGTGGCGGCCGTGGTGACCAGCAAAGCGATCGGCATGGCGCTCACTGACGTACTCCCGGTTCAAAGTCGACCCCCGACTTCCTACATCAGCTTGATGGGTGAACTATCGCGCTGTCAGTGCGTAACGTCACGAAAGGGGCAGGACTTTGGGCCCAGGGTTTATCGGTTCAGCGCGTTGACCTGCGGTGATCTCTAGGGCGGGGGAGTTAGGTCACATCCTGAGGGAGATTGGATCACAAATCGGCCCAGAACTCCGGAGATTGCCGGGTTCTGGGCCGATGGGTGACGTTAAGTGCCTTTGTGGTTACGGAAAGGTGAGTGTCAGCTGAGGCGTTCGATGACCATTGCCATGCCCTGGCCGCCGCCGACGCACATGGTCTCCAGGCCGAACTGCTTGTCGTGCCACTGGAGGGAGTTGATCAGCGTGCCGGTGATCCGGGCGCCCGTCATGCCGAAGGGGTGGCCCACCGCGATGGCGCCGCCGTTGACGTTCAGCTTCTCCAGCGGGATGCCGAGTTCGCGGTAGGACGGGATCACCTGCGCGGCGAACGCCTCGTTGATCTCCACGAGGTCGATGTCGTCGATGGTCAGGCCCGCCCGGCGCAGGGCCTGCCGGGACGCCTCCACCGGGCCCAGGCCCATGATCTCCGGGGACAGGCCGGAGACGCCGGTCGAGACGATCCGGGCGAGCGGGGTCAGGCCCAGCTCCCGCGCCTTGGTGTCGGACATGACGATCACCGCGGCGGCGCCGTCGTTGAGCGGGCAGCAGTTGCCGGCGGTGACCAGGCCGTCGGCGCGGAAGACCGGCTTGAGGCCCTGGACGCCCTCCAGGGTGACGCCGGGGCGCGGGCCGTCGTCCTTGCCGACGACCGTGCCGTCCGGGAGGGTCACCGGGGTGATCTCCCGCTCCCAGAAGCCGTTCTTGATGGCCTGCTCGGCCAGGTTCTGCGACCGTACGCCGAACTCGTCCATCTCCTCGCGCGTGATGCCCTTGGCGCGGGCCAGGTTCTCGGCGGTCTGGCCCATCGCGATGTACGGGTCGGGGGTGAGGCCGTCCTCGCGCGGGTCGTGCCAGGTCGAGCCGGTGGACTCGGCGGTGGCGGCGGTACGGGCCTCCGCGTCGGCGAAGAGGGGGTTGTGGGTGTCGGGGAGCGAGTCGGAGCTGCCCTTCGCGAACCGGGACACCGTCTCGACGCCCGCCGAGATGAAGACATCGCCCTCACCGGCCTTGATGGCGTGCAGGGCCATCCGCGAGGTCTGGAGCGACGACGAACAGTAACGGGTGATCGTGCAGCCCGGCAGATGGTCCATGCCCAGCTGCACGGCGACGATCCGGCCCAGGTTGAAGCCCTGCTCACCGCCGGGCAGACCGCAGCCGAGCATCAGGTCGTCGATGTCCCTCGGGTCCAGCCCGGGGACCTTCGCGAGGGCGGCCTGGATGATCGTGGCGGTGAGGTCGTCGGGGCGCAGGTCCTTCAGGGAGCCCTTGAAAGCGCGGCCGATGGGGGAGCGGGCGGTCGAGACGATGACGGCTTCGGGCATTTCCGGCTCCAGGGGCGTACGTGGCGGGTGGCGGGTGGCGGGTGTCGGGTGACGGGTGGGTGGTGACTGGTGACGGGTGGGTGGGCGGGTGGGTTGTTTGGAAGTTACCTGTACGTATGCGTCTGGTCACGGGTGTTGCTGTGTGACACAGGCCGCAGTTTTCTAAGCGCTTGCTTTCCTGGTTCCGGCCCGGGCCGGAACCCCACGCCCGCCTACGGCAACGCCCCCCGGCCTACGGCACAGCCCCCCCGCCTACGGCACAACCCCCGCCGCCGCCTCCTCCTCCGACACCCGCCGCCTCCGCCGCCGCTTCAGCAGCGCCCACGGCCCCCGCGGACCCGTCGGCATCGCGGCGGTGACCTCCGTGCCCGCCTCCGACGCGGCCTCCGCCGCCGCCTTGGCGACCGGGAGGAAGCCCTCGCGGCGGGAGGCGTCCGGGCGGTCCTCCTCGGCGGGCCACAGGCCCAGGGCCGCGCACACCGTGGGCAGGACGGCCATCGCGGCCGTGGCATAGCCCTCGGCGGAGGGGTGGTAGTTGTCCGGGCCGAACAGCTCACGCGGGTTCGCCGCGAACTCCGGGCCCAGCAGATCGCCCAGCGACACCGTCCGCCCGCCCTGCTCCACCACCCCGATGGTCTGGGCCGCCGCCAGCTGCCGGGAGGCCCGGCGGGCCAGCCAGCGCAGCGGCTGCTGGACCGGCTCGATCGTGCCCAGGTCGGGGCAGGTGCCGACGACCACCTCGGCACCGGCGGTACGCAGCCGGCGTACCGCCGCCGACAGGTGCCGTACCGACTGGGTGGCCGGCATGCGATGCGTGACGTCGTTGGCGCCGACCATGATCACGCAGACGTCGGGCACCCGGGACGGATCCTCCAGGACCAGCGTCACCTGGCGGTCCAGGTCGTCCGAGCGGGCCCCCGGCAGGGCGACATTGCGCAACTCCACCTCGCGCTCGGCGACCGCCGACAGACCGGAGGCCAGCAGGGCGCCCGGGGTCTGCTGGGCGCGGTGCACGCCCTGCCCCGCCGCCGTCGAGTCGCCCAGGAGGGTGAGGGTGAGGGGCGGCTCGCCCGGAGCCGCGTACACCCTGCCGTACCGGCCGTCCGCGTGCGGGACATGGGACGTGGTGCCATTGCCCACGTGCCGTCTGGCCAGCCGTACCTCCGCCAGCACCAGCCCGATCCCGGCCGCACCCATCAGCCCGATGCCGCCCCCGCCGAACGCCGCTCCCGCCGCGATACGCCGGGCCACCCTCGCCCTTGACATGCTCGTCATGCTCCGCCGCCACCTCCTCCGTGCCGTACATCCACTCCTTGCCCCGTACCGGCCGTCGCCCAATCTCAACGGGGAGTGAACGCAGGTCCCGGGCCGTAGGCTGACGGCACCACCCAGACCACATCTTTTGCAGCAACCGGAGACAACGGTGCAATTCCACGACTCGATGATCAGTCTCGTCGGCAACACCCCGCTGCTGAGGCTCAACAGCGTGACCAAGGGCATCCGGGCGACCGTCCTGGCCAAGGTGGAGTACTTCAACCCGGGCGGCTCCGTGAAGGACCGCATCGCCCTGCGCATGATCGAGGCCGCCGAGCGGAGCGGAGCGCTGCGGCCCGGCGGCACGATCGTCGAGCCGACCAGCGGGAACACCGGCGTCGGGCTGGCCATCGTGGCCCAGCAGAAGGGGTACAAGTGCATTTTCGTGTGCCCCGACAAGGTCAGCACCGACAAGATCAATGTGCTGCGCGCGTACGGGGCGGAGGTCGTCGTCTGCCCGACCGCCGTCGACCCCGAGCACCCCGACTCGTACTACAACGTCTCCGACCGGCTGGTCCGTGAGACGCCGGACGCCTGGAAGCCCGACCAGTACTCCAACCCGGAGAACCCGGCCTCCCACTACCACTCCACCGGGCCGGAGCTGTGGGAGCAGACGGAGGGGAGGATCACCCACTTCGTGGCCGGTGTCGGCACCGGCGGCACGATCTCCGGCACCGGGCGCTACCTCAAGGACGCCAGCGACGGCCGGGTCAAGGTCATCGGCGCCGACCCCGAGGGCTCGGTCTACTCCGGCGGCTCCGGGCGGCCGTACCTCGTCGAGGGCGTCGGTGAGGACTTCTGGCCCACGGCGTACGACCGTACGGTCGCCGACGGCATCGTCGCCGTGTCCGACAAGGACTCCTTCCAGATGACCCGGCGGCTGGCGAAGGAAGAAGGGCTGCTCGTCGGCGGGTCCTGCGGGATGGCCGTGGTCGCCGCCCTGCGCGTCGCCGAGCCGCTCGGCCCGGACGACGTGGTCGTGGTGCTGCTGCCGGACAGCGGGCGCGGATACCTCAGCAAGATCTTCAATGACGAGTGGATGGCCGACTACGGGTTCCTGGAGGACACCGGCACCAGCGCCCGCGTCGCCGACGTCCTCGACGACAAGGAGCACGGCGCGATCCCCTCACTGGTGCACATGCACCCGGAGGAAACCGTCGGACAGGCCATCGAGGTGCTGCGCGAGTACGGCGTCTCCCAGATGCCCGTGGTCAAGCCGGGTGCCGGGCACCCGGACGTGATGGCCGCCGAGGTCGTCGGGTCGGTGGTGGAGCGCGAGCTGCTCGACGCGCTGTTCAGCCGGCGTGCCTCGCTCGACGACCCGCTGGAGAAGCACATGTCGGCCCCGCTGCCGCAGGTCGGCTCCGGCGAGCCGGTCTCCGACCTGATGCAGGTCCTGGGCAGCTCGGACGCGGCGATCGTGCTGGTGGAGGGGAAGCCCAAGGGGGTCATCGGACGTCAGGACCTGCTGGCGTTCCTCGCCAAGAACGGTAAGTAGCGGGAAGTAGCGGGGCGTCGTGGGGTGTAGTGGGGCACGGCAGGGTGTAGCGGTGATTAGCGGGACGTGACGCGAAGTCACGGCGACGTCGCCGTGAACGGCCGGTGTACCCGGCGAATCCCCGGTGACCTGCGCGGGTGCCGGACTTCGCGCAAGTGGTACGAGGGTGTCACGTGGCCGCAGCACCGGCTTAACACGCGTCCGGCACATTGGTTGATGTCGGCAGGGCGGGAGCGGCTCCCCGCCCAGGCCGGCACCGAACGTCCAAGGACCTCCGGAGCGGCTCCCGGACCTCCATGGACGCCCGGACGTGCAGGCCCTCACCGGGCCCGCGTCCCTCGCGGGGACCGCCGTCGTCCCGCCCCCCGGACACGGGGGTGCGGCGGTCCCCGCGCATACTTCTCACGGCCTTCGGGGGCTGTGCGCGTCCTTCGGGGCGGCGGTTCGCGATCCGCCGCCGAGGGCTATCCGCACAGGCTCCGTTGGCCGACCGGGACCGGCCGGGGGGCCGGTGGGCCGGGGGCTCACTCCTCCCAGGCGTCCGCGTCCTTGTCCTTCTTGTTTCCGCCGCGGCCGCCGAACAGGTTCGGGTTGGCGCGGGCCGCCTGGAAGGCGTTCACACCCACGATGCCCGCCCAGGCCACCATCAGGCCCGGGAGATCGGCGACCCCGCCGCCGATCGCGGACAGCGGGATCGCCAGCACCAGCGAGACGATCCCGAAGCCGAAGCGCTCGCCCCAGGAGTCCGTGGGCTGCGGGGAGCGGCTGCCGCGGGCCGCCGTCATCTGCTGCTCGGCGAACTGGCGGCGCACCCGCCGTTCGACCGCGCCGTCGATGCGCTGGTCGACCTTGTCCAGGAACGAGTCGACCAGCGCGGACTCGTACTCCTCACCCAGCTCCCGGCGTGCCTGGAGAGTGGCGTTGAGTTCCTTCTTCAGGTCGGCGTCCTGCGCGTCCATTCCGGTCATGCGTACCACCGTAAAGAGCGGGGACCCCGGCCGCACTGGGGTTAGCCCCCGTTTTCCCCTGACCCTTCCCTGATGGCCCCTGATGGCCCCTGATGGTGATGATGGGGTCATGACCGCCACATCATCGTTCAGCCCGCGTGTCCTGCTCGCCGAGAGCCGGCTCGGCGTCCTCGCCACGATCAAGTCGGACGGCCGCCCCCAGCTCTCACCCGTCATGCCTTACTACGACCCGCAGGCCGAGATCCTCTACGTCTCGACCACCGAGGCGACGGCCAAGACCGCCAACCTGCGCCGGGACCCGCGTGCCGCGCTGGAGGTGACCGGCCCCGACGGCATGTCCTGGGCCACCGCCGAGGGCACGGTACGTCTCACCGGGCCCGGGACCGACCCCGAAGGCCCCGAGGTGGAGGCGCTCGTCGACTACTACCGGCGGGCCGCCGGGGAGCACCCGGACTGGGCCGAGTACCGGTCGGTGATGGTGTCCGACCGCAGGGTGCTGATCATTCTGACGGTGGAACGGGTGTACGGCGCCAGCATCGGCTGACGGCCTCGCGGGGGAGCCTCCGGCTGTCCCCTGATGGCACCACGGGGAGCCCCGGTCCCTCCCCCGGACGGCACTCCGGGCGAGCCCGGCGCCCCCCCCGGCCCTCCCCGGGGGCCACCTGCAACCGGGTGACCATGTGTGCGGCGGCAGCGGCCCGTCGGGGCCTGCGCTGGCCGGGGCGCCCCGAACGACTGCCGATGCCTCCGGGGCAGGACCCCGGTGAACCCACCCCGGCGGAGGCCGGTCTCCGGATGCTCCCCATGGGCCTGGGCTCCATGGTCATGTCGGCTCGCTGCCCCGAGAGGCGGCTCGGTCCGGGGGCGGTGGTGGCTCCGGGGGCGGCCGTCATGGCGCTCCCCTGCCTGATGTCGAGCCGGTGCCTGATGTCGAGCCGGCTGACCGCGGACACGGCCGCCTGGCTGGTCGTGGCGCAGCCGATCTTAGGTTGGGGCCGGGGCCGCATCATGGCGGCGCCGGCGGGCGCCTCGCTCATGGCCGTCGCGACCCGGCCGAGCCGGGCGCCGAGCAGACCGTGTGGCGGACGACGCGTCAGGCCGCAGGGGGCCCGGGGATCGCGGTCATCGGCAGCATCCTCGGCGTGGTTCACCGCTCGGCGTGGGGGGCTACCTCGACTGCCTCGACTGCCTCGGCCACAGCGCGGCGGGTCGTTCGACGCCCGCCGGTGAAGCCATGACGGTGACGCGACCACGGACCACGTCCGCGCGGATCCTCCCGCCGGAGTGCACCACCGGCTTCTCGACCGTGGGCAGGCAGGCGTCGATCGCATGCTCCCGCGTGCCAGGCGTGCCAGGCGTGCCAGGCGTGCCAGGCGTGCCAGGCGCGCCCCGCGTGCCCGACGTGCCTCGGGGCCTGCGCGGCCGCGCGCATCCTCGCACAGCGGGCAATGATGTGGTGGCCGTACCCTGTCGCACCCGGGTGCTGTACCTGTCGCGCACCCGGCTGTACCTGTCGCCCCCGGCCGCACCCCGCCGCACCCGACAGCCGCAGCCCGCCCCCCGCGTCGCCGCACGGCAGTGCACAGGCGGCCGCCCCTTGAGCCGACATCCACCGAAACGCCCCCCATGGTCACCGAGCAGGCATTTCCGCGCACCCCCTTGTCAGGCGTGAATCGCGACTGTACGGTCCCTCAACCGGGGTAGACAACCCGGGTAGACATCCCGGGTAGACGCCCCGGGTAGACAGCTAGAGCCGAACAACCAGAACCAGAGCCGAACACCAGAACCAGGGCCGAACGCACGCACAACTCGGGACTTGACGGTGCGAACAACACGGAGACGTGCTCGATGAGGGACTTTCCAGAAGGACCGGCGGCCACGGCCGACCAGGCAGACCAGACAGACAACGTGACTGTGCTTCCAGAGCCGGGAAGCGCGGGCACCAATGCATCCGTGACGACAAAGGATGGCGCCGGAGCGAGCGGCAAGCGGTCGGATTTCCGCCGCGCCACGCTGTCGATCTGGCTCGGCACGACCATGGAGTACGTCGACTTCTCGCTCTACGGTCTGGCGTCAGGGCTGGTCTTCGGAGAGGTGTTCTTTCCCGGGACCTCGCCGGCGGTGGCACTGCTCGCCGGATTCGCCACCTACGCGGTGGGCTTCCTGGCCCGGCCCGTCGGTGCGGTCTTCTTCGGACGCATCGGTGACCGCAAGGGGCGAAAGGTCGTCCTGGTCACCACGATCGCCATGATGGGTCTGTCGACCATGCTCATCGGGCTGCTGCCGACCTACGCACAGGCCGGAGTGCTCGCCCCGATCCTCCTTGTCTGTCTGCGCCTGATACAAGGACTGGGGGCCGGCGCCGAACTGTCGGGCGGCGTGATCATGCTCGCGGAGTACGCACCACCAGCCCGCCGCGGCCTGGTGTCCGCGGTGATCGCACTGGGCTCCAACAGCGGGGTCCTGCTCTCCTCCGGGGCCTGGCTGCTGATCATCCAGATGCCTCAGGACAGCCTCATGTCCTGGGGCTGGCGCATTCCCTTCGTCGCCAGCGTCTTCATCACCGGCGTCGCGCTCCTCATCCGCCGGTTCATGAACGAGAGCCCGGTGTTCCTCCAGAGCCAGCAGGAGGCGAAGACGGTGAAGGCCGCCGCCCCGCCGGCCGACACCCGTTCCTTCTGGCAGCGCAACCGGGCCTTCTTCATCCTGCTGGGCCTGCGGATCGCGGAGAACGGACCGTCGTACCTGGCGATGACCTTTGTCGTCGGCTATGTCGCCAAGGTTCTGGTCATGGACGAGAGCCTCCCGGCCGAAGCGGTGTTCGTCGCCTCGCTCCTCGGGTTCCTGGTCATCCCGCTCTCGGGCTATCTGACCGACCGGTTCGGCCGCCGTGTGGTCTACCGGGGGTTCTGTATCGCGCTGGCGCTGTACGCCTTCCCGGCCTTCGCCCTTCTCCAGAGCCGCGAGCCGGCGGTCGTGTTCACCATCATCGTCCTCGGGATCTGCCTGGCCAGCCAGGGCATCTTCGCCGCGCAGGCCGCCTACGGAGCCGAACTGTTCGGCGTGCGCAGCCGCTACACGAGGATGGCCGTCGCCAAGGAACTGGGCTCGATCCTCTCGGGAGGCATCGCCCCCGTCGTCGCCTCCGCGCTGCTCGCGGCCTTCGGCCAGTGGTGGCCGGTGGCGGCCTACTTCGCGGTCATGGCGCTCATCGGTCTGGTGACGACGTTCTTCGCCCCCGAAACCCGTGGACGTGACCTCACGGCGGCGGAAGATGCGATATGAGTGGCACAACCGTCATGCTCACCTCCATGACTGATTCCAGCTCCGGCGGTGCGGCAGCCGACCACGAGAACACCGCGGCCCCCCGACGCGTCACCCGTCGTGACGTGGCGCGGGAAGCGGGCACCTCGGTCGCGGTGGTGAGCTATGTGCTCAATGACGGGCCGCGGCCGGTGGCGGCGCCTACCCGCAAGCGGGTGCTCGACGCCGTCGAGAAGACCGGCTACCGCCCCAACATCCTTGCCCAGGCGCTGTCCAAGGGCGTGACCCGGACCTTCGGTTTCGTCGTCCCCAACATCGCCAATCCCTTCATCGCGTCCGTCGCCCACCTGATCGAGAAGCAGCTCTTCGCGCAGGGCTGTGTGCTGCTGCTCGGCGACAGCGGCGACGACAGGGAGCGCGAAGCCGAACTGGTGGAGAGCTTCCTGGAGCGACAGGTGGACGGCGTCATCTACATGGGGGTGACCCAGGACCTGCACCTGGAGAGCCTCGTGCGCACCCGGACGCCGGTGGTGGTCTTCACCCACGCGTCCTCCGACGGCCTCGCCGCGTCGGTCCGTATCGACGAACGCGCCGCCGCCCGGGCCGCCACCGAACACCTCATCGAGCACGGGCGGACGCGGCTGGGTGTGATCACCGGTCCGGAAACCATGCTGAACGCGCAGATAAGGCTCGGCGGCTGGCAGGACGCGGTGGAGGCAGCCGGCCTGCCGGTGGTGAGCGAGTGGATCCTGCACACCCCGTACACGCGTCGCGGCGGCTATCAGGCCGGCCGTCGGCTCCTGGACGCCGACCAGCTGCCGGACGCCGTCTTCGCGGGCAATCAGGAACACGCGCTGGGACTGATCTCCGCGCTGTCCGAACGGCAGGTGCGGGTGCCCGACGACCTGGCCGTCATCTGCCTCAACGGCACACCGGATGCCGAGTACAGCGTCCCGTCGCTGTCCTCGGTGCGTCAGCCGATCGAGGCCATGGCCGAGAGGGCACTGGCGGTGCTGTCCAACCCGGACGCCTACCGACCCGACCCGATCACCTTCGACTTCGAGCTGGTGCCCTACCGCTCCTGCGGCTGCCCGCACGAACGCTAGGGCGTGCAGGGCGTCGCGGGGCGGGCGGGAATTGTCAGACACGCCCCAAGGCCCAGCAGACACCCGCCGTCCGGCCCGTGCCGCCTCACTCACCCGCGGCACGGGCCGGACAGGCGGAACGGGGAAACGAGAACGGAGTATGAGTGCGCATCATCATCGACTGCGACCCGGGAAACCGCGTGCCGGGCGCGAATGTCGACGACGGCCTGGCGCTGGGGCTCGCGGCGGCCTCACAGGACCTCGCCCTTGAGCTGGTCACGACCGTCGCCGGGAACACACCGGTGGACATCGGATACCAGGTGGCACGGTCGCTGCTGGACGACTGGGGCATGTCCATCCCGGTCCGCAAGGGCGCCGCGCGGCCGTTGCGGCAGGACCCCGGCCCCTGGCGCAAACGCCTGGACCGGCGCCGGGATCCGCTCGCGATGGACCTGTGGACCGATGTGGCGCCGCCCCGGCAGTACGCCCCCGCCGAGCCGACGGCGGACGTGGCCATCGCGGAGCTGGTGTCCGCCAACCCCGGCGAGATCACCATCGTGGCGATCGGCCCCCTCACCAACATCGCCCGCGCCATGCATCTGAACCCCGGCCTCGCCCGCGACGTGGCCGAGATCGTCATCATGGGCGGCGTCTTCGGCGTCGAGGGATACACGACCGACACCAACTTCGGGTACGACCCCGAAGCCGCCGCGACCGTCCTCGGCAGCGGCGCGCGCATCACCCTCGTCCCGATGGACGCGACCGTCCAGACCCTGATGACACATGGGGACCTGGACGCGATCGGCGCCATCGGCAGCCCGCTCACCCGCAGCCTGGTCAGCTCGACCCGGCCGTGGGTGACCTTCTCCTCCCGTACCCGCGGCATCCCCGGCGCCTGGCTGCACGACGTCCTCACCGTGGCCCTGCTGATCGACCGCACGGTCGCCACCGGCGTCACCGAGACGGTGGGGGTCGAACTCACCGACCCGACCTTCCGGGGACGGACCCGTCTGCGTCCCTCACCGGCCGCCGGCGGCGCACCCGGCACGCCCGCGGACGGATCACCCATGACGGTCCTCAAGACAGTCGACAACGACAAACTCCTGCGCATCGTGTTCGAAGCCTTCGTCTCCCAGGCGGCGGCCCTTTCGGCACGCACGGGGGAATGAGGCGACAGCTCGGTCCGCGGGCCGGGAACTTCCCAGCACGACGAGGTGCCGGACAGCTGATCAACAAACTGGAAAGAGGCTTTCCGTGACCGACCCCGGTACTCTCCTCGGGCTCTCACTCAGGATCTTCGAGGCCATGGTGCTGGGCGCGGCGATCGGGCTGGAGCGGCAATGGCGCCTGCGTACCGCCGGCATCCGCACCAACGCACTGGTCTCCGTGGGGGCCGCACTGTTCGTCGTCATGGGTGCCGTGGGACTCGGTGAGAACCCGGGCGCGGACCCCACCCGCGTGGCCGCCCAGGTCGTGTCCGGGATCGGCTTCCTCGGCGCCGGTGTGATCCTGCGCGACGGGTTCAACATCAGAGGGCTGACCACGGCCGCGACCCTGTGGTGCGCTGCCGCGGTCGGCTCGCTCGCCGGAGCCGGGATGGGGGCCATGGCCCTCATCGGCTGTGTGGCGATCATCGCGTCCAACACGCTCCTGCGGCCACTGGGCCGCCTGGTCAACGGACGCCAGCGCAAGGCCGGGGAGTCGACGCAGGAGGCGGACGACGAGGACGTCCCGACCGATTACATGCTGGAGGTCGTCACCACCGACAAGAGCGAGCCCCGCATCAGGGCGCTGGTCCTCCAGGCGGTCGACCGGCCGGAGTACACCCTGCGGTCGCTCGACATACGGTCCGGGAAGAGTTCGCAGGCGCGCGTCCTTGCGGGCGTGTCGGCACAGCACGCCGGTGACACGGCCGGCCTGGAAGTCGCGGTCCAGCGGATCAGCCTGGACCCGAAGGTGACCTCCAGCCGGTGGTGGCCGGCCGAGACCGACGACTGACGATCCCGGCCCGCCTCGGCTTACCGCTCTCCTTCTCCTGCGCGCCGCCCTCAGCCGTTCGCCGCCGGTGCCGCCTCACCCGTCCGCCGCCGGTGCCCCTCCGCCCTTGCCCCGCTGTATAGCGTCATGCAGAGTTCTCGGTGCGTGAATACGGTGAGACTGTGCGGGCGTACGAGCCCGCGCGTACGGAGCCGGGTGTGCGGGCCGGGGAGTGCGGGCCGGGGCGTGTGTGCCCGGGTCGGTGAGGAGAGCGGGGCGTGGTGACGGCGTCGAGCGGTGGGCCCGTGGGCGGGATCGTCGTGCTGGACGGGATCGGTCTCGGGGTCGAGGACGTCGTACGGCTCGCCGACGGAAGTGCGCGGCCGGTGCCGGGGACCGACGGGATGAAACGCGTCGAGGTGTCCTGGGACGCGGCCCGGCGGATCGCCGCCACCGGGCGGGTCTACGGCCGCTCCACCGGCGTCGGCGCCAACCGCACCGAGGATGTGCCCACCGACTCCGCCGCCGGGCACGGCCTGCGGCTGCTGCGCAGTCACGCCGGGGCGATCGGCGCCGAACTGCCCGCCCGGCAGGTGCGCGCGATGCTCGCCATACGCGCCAACCAGCTGCTCGCGGGCGGCGCCGGGCTGCGGCCCAGTGTCGTCGCCGCCCTGTGCGAGGCGCTGGAGAACGGCACCCACCCGGTCGTCAACGAATTCGGCTCCGTCGGCACCGGCGACCTCGCCGCCCTCGCCCAGCTCGGCCTCGCCCTCGCCGGGGAGCACCCCTGGCACGGCACCGGCGCCCCCGCGCCCCAGCCCCTCGACAACAACGACGCCCTCGCCCTGATCAGCAGCAACGCCCTCACCCTCGGCCAGGCCGCGCTCGCCCTGCACGAACTGCGCGCTCTGATCGCCGCCACGCAGGTCGTCGCCGCGCTGTCCCTGATCGCCGTCGACGGCTCGCACGAGGCGTACGCCGCTCCCGTGCACGCCGCCCGCCCGCACAAGGGCTCCCTCGACGTCGCCCGGCGGATGCGCGAGCTGCTCGGCGCCGCCGACCGGCCCACCCCGCCGCTCGGCCGGATCCAGGACCCGTACGGCTTCCGGTGCCTGCCCCAGATCCACGGGCCCGCCCATGACGCCGCCGACGCGCTGGACGACGTACTCGCCGTCGAGATCAACTCCGCCGCCGAGAACCCGCTGATCTCCGCCGACGACCTCGCCGCCTACCACCACGGCGGCTTCTACCAGGCCCAGCTCGCCCTCGCCCTCGACCACTTCCGGCTCGCCCTCACCCAGGTCGCCCGGCTCTCCACCTCCCGCCTGTCCACCCTCAACGAGCCCGCCTACACCCGCCTCAAGCCGTTCCTCGCCGACCCCGGACCCGCCTCCTCCGGCGTGATGATCCTGGAGTACGCCGCCGGAGCCGCCCTCGGTGATCTGCGCGCCTTCTCCGCTCCCGCCTCCCTCGGCCACGCCGTGCTCTCCCGGGGCGTCGAGGAACAGGCCAGCTTCGCCTCCCTCGCCGCCCGGCAGAGCCTGCGCGCGTGCGGCGCCTTCCGGCTGGTCGTCGGCTGCGAACTGGTCGCCGCCGTACGGGCGTTGCGGATGCGCGATCTGCGGCCGGACCCGGCGCTGCCCGCCGGACGGGCACTGGAACTGGCCGAAACGGTGCTGGACGCGGACCTGGCCGACCGGCCGCTCACGGACGATGTGACGGCCGCCGCCACACTGCTGGACCGGTTCACCGACCTCTGGAGGGGCACCACGCCATGAACGCCGCCGAGAGCCGCCCGGCCGCCGAGAGCCGACCGGCCGACACCGCCGCCGCACGGTTGCAGACCCTCTTCGAAGGGCATCGGCTGACCCCCACCCAGCGGCGCATCGCGCACAGCATGGTCCGCCGCGCCGCCGACGTACCGTTCCTGTCCAGCGTGGAACTCGCCGAACTCGCCGGGGTCAGCCAGCCCTCCGTCACCCGCTTCGCCGTCGCCCTCGGCTTCGACGGCTATCCGGCGCTGCGCCGCCATCTGCGTGAGGTCGCCCCCGCCGGACCCGCCCCGGAGGGCACCGCCCCCAACGAGTACCAGCAGGCCGTCGAGGCCGAGATCGAGAACCTCCGCCATCTCGCCGAGGCCCTCGCCGACCCGCGTTCCGTGCGGCGGGCGGGCCGGATGCTCGCCGCCTCCCGCCCGCTGCCCGTCCTCGGGCTGCGCGCCGCCGCCGCCCAGGCGTACGGCTTCGCCTACTTCGCCGCCAAGGTCCATCCGGACGTACGGCTGCTGGACGAGGGCGGCACCATGCTCCAGGACCGGATCACCGCCGCCGTCGACGCGGGCGCCTCCGCCCTGCTGTGCTTCGCGCTGCCCCGGCATCCCCGCGAGGTTCTCGACACCCTCGGCTACGCCAAGGAGGCCGGGCTGAGCGTGGTCACCGTCGCCGACTCCGCGTTCGCGCCGGTCGCCAAGGTCTCCGACCTGCTGCTGCCCGCCGCCGTCGGCACCGGGCTCGCCTTCGACACCGCCTGCGCGCCGATGCTGCTGGGGCGGGTGCTGCTGGAGGCGATGTGCGACGACCTGCCGCAGGCGCAGGCGCGGCTGGAGGAGTTCGACGCGCGGGCGGCGGCCCGGGGGCTGTTCGTGGAATGAGCCACCCGGCGGCCCAGGTGTTCTCAGACTCGTCTCAGCTTGTTTCGTTATTCTGCGCCGCCCGGAGGCTGTACGCCGGGAGCAGGCCAGAAGCAAGCCAGGAGGAGGCGGCAGCACATGGCACACGCGGATCGCAAGGGCCAGGGCAGGGCTCAAGGTCTGGCCCGGGTGGCCGTCGTCGTACGGGCCGGGTCGGTACCGATGTGGTGGGCCGGGGTGTTCGCGGCCGGCATCGGGGTGCTCGTCCCGGGGATCACCGGACGCCGGATCGGAGTGATGGTGGGGGCCGCGCTGTTCATCGTCGCGCCGGCCGTGATCGCGCTGCGCGGGCGCAAGCGGTACGCCGTTCTCGCCCGCGGCGCCTCCCGCGCGGGCAAGCACGATGTGCTCCAGGACCGGGCGGTGACCACCCGCAACTGGCGGCGCGGCCATCGCTGGTGGCTGCTGCTGGCGTTCGCCGCCGCCCTGGGCAGTTCGTTCGCCGTGCCCGCGGCCGGCGGGATGCTGCTCGCCGGGTGCGGGGTGGGGCTGCGGCTGAAGGCGGCGTGGCTCGGCCGGCGCGAACGGGCCGAGGACGTGCTGCTGTGGGTGCGCGTCGACTGGCTCGCCAAGAACGCCGGGCGTCCGGCCGGCAAGGCGGTCAGGGGGTTCCGCAGCACCGGCATCGCGGCGGGCGACGCGGCCCCGGGCGGGGCCCGCCGCCGCACCGCGGCGCTGGTCTAGGGAAGGGTCCGGACCGTCCGGACCCTTCGGACCGTCCGGACCGAGGTGACCTCGTGGGTGGCGGTCAGACCTCCAGGTTCTCCTCGATCCTCTTCAGCTGGTGACGGGCCATCGCCAGATTCGCGCGGCTGGAGTCCAGCACCAGGTAGAGGAAGAGCCCGTTGCCGCCGCGGCCCCTGAGCAGCCGGATCAGGTGGTACTGGTCGGAGAGCGTGATCAGGATGTCCTCGATCTCGGCCTTCAGACCGAGGTGCTCCATGGTGCGCATCTTGGCGCGCACCACGTCCGTGTTGCCCGCGGCGGCCACGTTCAGGTCGAAGCTCTTGCTGCCGCCCAGCGTGCCCAGGGCCATGCCGCTGGTGTAGTCGACGAGCGCGGCTCCGGTGGCGCCCTCGATGGAGGCGAGTGCTTCCTTGAGGGCGGTTTCGGTGTTGGCCATGATGTGGTGTCCTCTCAACTTTCCTTGTGGTGTGCCGGGGTGACCGGGTCGGCCGGGCTGATCCCGGTGACCGGGGTGACCGGGGTGACCGGGCCGGTGGTGGTCTGCGGAGCGCGGGAGGCCCGGACGGCGCGGGCCGTCCGGGGGCGCTCGACCGGTGCGGCGGGGCGGGTGGCGGGGGGCGCGGCGGGGGGCGCGGCGGCCTGTTCGGCGGCGGCCGTGCGCGGGGGTGCGGCGGCGTCCACGAGTTCGCCGATCCGCGCGGCGGCCCGGCGGCCCTCCAGGTGCAGCCGGCCGACGTTCGCCCGGTCCTCGGTGAGCAGCGTCAGTACGGCCGTACGGCCCGCCGCGTAGGTCGCCACATAGCCGCGGGTGCCGCGCAGCAGCAGTTCGCGCAGCTCGCCCCGGCCGGTGGCGTCCGTCGTGCGCACGGCGACGCCGAGCGCGGCGGCGGTGAGCGCGGCGAGGCCCTCGGGTTCGACACCGGGGGTGTCATGGGCGATCACCAGGCCGTCGACCCCGGCCGCGAGGGCGCCGGTGAGCTGGGGCAGCAGGGCGCGCAACCGGTGGAGTTCGTCCAGGATGGGGGGCTCGGCCGTCAACGGGCCGCTCCTTTCGGCGTGTGCGTCGTACGGTCGTCGGCGTTCAAAGGGCCTCCAGCGCATCCCTGAGCCTTTTCAGCAGGGTGATGTCGGGATCGGCGACCTGGGGCGCGGCGCCTTCGGGTACGGCACCTATCGCCTCGGGCGGCGTCGCCGGGCCGCCTGATGCGTATGGGTCGGGCCGGTCGTGCGGGTCGGGCAGGCCGGGGAGGGTGGGGAGGGTGGGGACGCCGGAGAGGCCAGGGATGCCAGGGACGCCGGGCACGCCGGGCGGTGGCTGTGGGTGGACCAGTCCGGCCGCCGCGAGCCGCCGTACGTCCACCAGCGTGTGGAACGCCTGCCGCCGCAGCTCCCGGGCGATCTCCGGCGCCGTCCGCACCCCGTCGACCCGGTCCAGTACGGCCCGCTGCCGCGCGGTGACCGAACGGACCGCACCCGGCGGGTCCCCGGCGCGCTCGGCCCGCACCAGCGGCGCGGTGTCGGCCCGCTCGTCCGGCCAGATCCGGTCCAGCAGCGCCCGCCGCCGCACCACCGACCGCTCCAGTACGGCGACCGGCACCGCGCGCGGTCCGGCGGGCGGCGCGGCACTCACGTACCGGAACCGGCCGGGCGCGCTGCTCGGCGCGAGCGCGAAGTACGCGGCGTCGTAGAGGGCTCCCAGGCGGCAGAGTTCCAGGGCGCCCTGGGGGACGGGGGGTGGGGCGGGGTCCCGGGCCGGGGGAGGGCCGGGGGCGTGGGGGCCGGCGGGGCCGAGCCGATCCTGGGCGTTCCCGGCGACACCTTCCCGCTCACCCTCACCCCCACCCTCCAGCTCCTCCCCCTCCAGCTCCGCCCCCAGCAGCTCCGCCGCCCCCGGTGCCGCCGGGCTCTCCGCGTACACCACCGCGCCGCCGGCGAGGTGCAGGGTGCCGCGTTCGCGGTGCAGGACGCCGGTGGCCTGTTCGGCGGCCAGGCGGGTGAGCATGGGGGAGAGGGCGCCCGGGGGCTGGTCGCCGGGGGCGGGGCGGTGGCGGACCGGCAGGGGCGGGCTGGTGTCGAGGGGGGTCATCCCAGCATCAGCCGTCCGGCTATCTCGCCCAGCCGGATCCGGGCGAGCGCGAGATTGCCGTCCGCCCGGCCGAGCCACACGTGCAGCACGACTGTGCTGTCGAAGGACGCCGGCAGGAACCGCAGCACGTGGTAGGCGTCCCGGCTGGTGACGATCAGGTCCTCCACCGGGGGACCGGCGTCGTCCGGGTCGCCGTCCTGCGGTGCGAAGACCCTCAGCTCGGCGGCCGGGCGGGCCAGCTCCGCCGCCTCGGCCGCCGCCGCCTCCGCGTCACCGCCCGGGAACTCCCCGACGACCCCGAGCGCCAGCCCGCTCGTCCAGTCCACCAGCGCGGCGCCCCTGGCCCCGGGCAACCGCATCGTCTCCAGCAGACACTCGTCGATTCCGGCCACGCCCGTCTCCCTCCCGCCTTGTAGTACGCATGTGTGCGCTAAAAACTACGCACCGTGCGGGAGAAGAGTGGGGGTTCCGGCATTTTCCAGTGGAACATGCGTCCGGCGTACTAATGTTGGCCAACTGACGTATGTTTCACGCCGGTCGACCCCCGCTGTCCGCGGCCGGATGTCCCGTTTTCGGTCGTTCGCTGACTGTTTTCGGTGGTCGACTTCCGGCCCACCGCTCCCGGGCGTCAACGGCGGCCCGGCGCGCGCAGAGTGGTGAGCGCGTCGGCGTGCGCCCCTCCCGACTCGGCGACTATCTCCGCCAACTGCTGCGGCTCCCGCACGGTCGCGAAGCTCACGCCATCACCACTCCGGCCGCCCGCGACGCCCTCCGCGCCCCCCGTCGCCGTCCCGTCCGGTACGAAGCCGTACACCCCGGGCCGGGCCAGCGAGTTGTAGCCGTAGTGGTGGGCGAAGTAGTACGCGCCCGTGTCCAGCGCCGCCGCGTGGTCGCCCTGCTCCAGCAGCGGCAGCGCGCGCGCCTCGGCGAGCAGGTCGCCCGCGAAGCACGCCGGTCCCGCCACGTCCTGCACCACCTGTGGCCCGCTCTTCGCCCGCCCCTTCGCGTCGTACGCGGCGATCCGCAGCGGCCACGACTCCGGCGCGTACACCGTCCGCGTCGCCACCTGCACGCCCGCGTGCGTCACCGCCACCGGACGGCCGCCCGCGCTCTTGGCGTACTCCACCCGCGCCACCACCGTCCCGTGCTTGGCCAGCAGCGACCGCCCGAACTCCGTCACCAGCCCGTACCGCCCGTCGAACAGCCCCGGCACCGCCCGCGCCAGCAGCCGCGCGTAGTCCCCGTACGTCGGGCTCTCCTCGTCCGAGCCGAAGTTCACCGGCAGCCCGCCGCCGATGTCGAGGGTGTCGATCTGCGGTCGCCCGATCCGCGCGTTGATCTCCTCGGCCAGCGCGTAGGTCTGAGCCACCCCGTGCGCCAGCAGCTCCAGCGGGATGCCCTGCGACCCGGTGTGCGCGTGCAGCCGGGTCAGCCACGGCCGCTCCCGGTAGGCCCGTACGACCCACTCCCGCGCGCCCTCGTCCCGCAGCGCCACGCCGAACTTCGAGGTCGCCGTCGCCGTGGACGTCGACCCGATGGAACCGCCCCCGACCTGCGGATTCACCCGGATGCCGAGCGGTGAGCGGCTGGGCGCCGAGGCCATGAGGGCGTCGATGCGGTCCAGCTCCTGCGGATTGTCGGCGTTCACCGCGATGCCCAGCGCCAGCGCCTCGCGCAGCTCGGCCGGGGTCTTCGCCGGGGAGTCCAGCACCGTCCGCTCCGGCGGCAGCCCCGCCGCCCGTGCCAGCGCCAGCTCACCCGGGCTCGCGACCTCCGCGCCGATGCCCTCCTCGCGCAGCAGCCGCAGCACCGGCACCAGCGGGGCCGCCTTCACCGCGAAGGCGTGCAGCACCGGCGTGCCCGGCGCGGTGACCTCGGCGAACGCCGCCCGCAGCGCCGCCGCCGACTCCCGGATGCCGATGACATCCAGCAGCCCGACGACGGGGGAGCCGGGGCCGAGCAGCCCCTGTGCCACGGCCGCCCGCACGGCGTCGTCCCGCCGGGCCGCCCGGGCGCCGCCCCGATCACCCTCGTACGCCGCGCCCGCGCCCGTACCTGCGCCCGTACCTATGCCCACACCTATGCCTGTGCCCGTGTTCGCGCCCATGTCCGTGCCCATGTCGTCCCCCGTCCCCCCGGTCCCGTCCCGTCCGATGTGCGAACCCATGCATCCAGCCAAACACGCCCACGACGGGCCGCCGCCGGAGCCCCACCTATTGACTAGGGTTATTCAGCGGATCAGGATGTGAATAATCGAATGTGGACGGGCGCCGCGCACGGCAGGCGGCGATCCGTCCACGGGAGCGATCAGCCAGAGCGATCAGCCAGAGCCATCAGCAGAGCGATCAGCAGAGCGATCAGCCAGGAGGCAGACCATGTCAGGACCCCGGCCCGTCCGAGCCCCGCGCGGCACGGAACTGAGCGCCCTGGGATGGCAGCAGGAGGCCGCCCTGCGGATGCTCCAGAACAACCTCGACCCCGAGGTCGCCGAGCACCCCGACAAACTCGTCGTCTACGGCGGCACCGGCAAGGCCGCCCGCGACTGGCGCTCCTTCGACGCCATGGTCCGTACGCTGCGGACCCTCAAGCAGGACGAGACCATGCTGGTCCAGTCCGGCCGCCCGGTCGGCGTCATGCAGACCCACGAGTGGGCCCCGCGCGTCCTCATCGCCAACTCCCACCTCGTCGGCGACTGGGCGAACTGGGAGGAGTTCCGCCGCCTGGAGGCCCTCGGCCTGACCATGTACGGCCAGATGACCGCCGGGTCCTGGATCTACATCGGCACCCAGGGCATCCTCCAGGGCACCTACGAGACCTTCGCCGCGGTCGCCGCCAAGCGGTTCGGCTCCACGCTCGCCGGGACGATCACCCTCACCGCCGGGCTCGGCGGCATGGGCGGCGCCCAGCCCCTCGCGGTCACCATGAACGACGGTGTGGCGATCTGTATCGACTGCGACCCGCGCGCCATCGACCGCCGGATCGAGCACCGCTACCTGGACGTGCGGGCCGACAGCGTCGACCACGCCCTGCGGCTCGCCGTGGAGGCCCGTGACGCCCGCCGCCCGCTGTCCATCGGCGTCCTGGGCAACGCCGCCGAACTCCTCCCCCAACTGCTCGCCATGGGCGCCCCCGTCGACATCGTCACCGACCAGACCTCCGCCCACGACCCGCTCGCCTATCTGCCGCTAGGCGTCGCCTTCGACGACATGGCGGACGCCGCCGCCAAGGACCCCGCCGGGTTCACCGCCAAGGCGCGCGAGTCCATGGCCCGGCACGTCGAGGCGATGGTCGGCTTCCAGGACGCGGGGGCGGAGGTCTTCGACTACGGCAACTCGATCCGCGGCGAGGCCCGGCTCGCCGGTTACGCGCGGGCGTTCGCCTTCCCCGGGTTCGTCCCGGCGTACATCCGCCCGCTGTTCTGCGAGGGCAAGGGCCCCTTCCGCTGGGCCGCCCTCTCCGGCGACCCCGCCGACATCGCCAAGACCGACCGGGCGATCCTGGACCTCTTCCCCGAGAACGAGTCCCTCGCCCGCTGGATCGAGCTCGCCGGTGAACGCGTCCACTTCCAGGGCCTCCCGGCCCGGATCTGCTGGCTCGGCCACGGCGAGCGCGACAAGGCCGGTGAACGCTTCAACGACATGGTCGCGAGCGGCGAGCTGGCCGCCCCCCTGGCCATCGGCCGCGACCACCTCGACTGCGGCTCCGTCGCCTCCCCCTACCGGGAGACCGAGGCGATGCTCGACGGCTCCGACGCCATCGCCGACTGGCCGCTCCTGAACGCCATGGTCAATGTGGCGTCCGGCGCCTCCTGGGTCTCCCTGCACCACGGCGGCGGCGTCGGCATGGGCCGCTCCATCCACGCCGGCCAGGTGACCGTGGCCGACGGGACCGAACTCGCCGGTGAGAAGATCCGCCGCGTGCTCACCAACGACCCCGGCATGGGCGTCATCCGGCACGTGGACGCCGGGTACGACATCGCCGAGTCCGTCGCCGGGGAGCGCGGCGTACGGATCCCGATGCGGGAGGGCGACGACGCGTGACCCCGCGAACCGACTCCTTCCACGCCATGTGGCGGGACCTCCTCCCCCTCGGCCGCCACCCCGGCTCGGGCGGCTACCGGCGCTACGCCTGGACCCCCGCCGACGCCGACTGCCGGGCCTGGTTCCGGGCCCAGGCCGAGACACGCGGGCTCGCCTACCAGGCCGACCGCAACGGCAACCAGTGGGCCTGGCTCGGCGACCCCGCCCAGGGCGACGCCGTGGTCACCGGCTCCCACCTGGACTCGGTGCCCGACGGCGGCGCCTTCGACGGACCCCTCGGAGTGGTGTCCGCCTTCGCCGCGCTGGACGAGGTGCGGCGCCGGGACGTGCCCCTCACCAAGCCCCTGGGCATCGTCAACTTCGGCGACGAGGAAGGCGCCCGCTTCGGCCTCGCCTGCGTCGGCTCCCGGCTCACCGCCGGGCACCTCACCCGCGCCGCGGCCCACCGGCTCACCGACGCGGACGGCGTCACCCTGCCCCGGGCCATGGAGGCCGCCGGTCACGACCCGGACGGCATCGGCGCCGACCCCGAACGGCTGGCCCGCATCGGCGCCTTCGTCGAACTCCATGTCGAGCAGGGCCGGGCGCTCGACCTCAGCGGCGACCCGGTCGGCATCGCCGGCGCCATCTGGCCGCACGGCCGCTGGCGGTTCGACTTCCGCGGCGAGGCCAACCACGCGGGCACCACCCGCCTGGACGACCGCCGGGACCCGATGCTGCCCTACGCCGAGACGGTGCTCGCCGCCCGCCGCGAGGCCCGCCTCGCCCGAGCCGTCGCCACCTTCGGCAAGGTCACCGTCGAACCCAACGGCGTCAACGCCATCCCCTCCCTGGTGCGCGGCTGGCTCGACTCGCGCGCCCCCGGCCAGGACGACCTGGACACCGTCGTCGGGGCGGTGGAGAAGGCCGCCCGCGAGTACGCCGACGCCCACGGCGTCGACCTCGACGTCGTCCGGGAGTCCTTCACCCCCGTCGTGGAGTTCGACCACGCCCTACGGGACCGGCTCGGCCGCATCCTCACCAAGGACGCCTCCGGCGCCGCAGACACGAAGGCCCCCGGCAAAGACACCCCCGTCCCCGTCCTCGGCACCGGCGCCGGACACGACGCCGGCATCCTCTCCGGGACCGTCCCGACCGCCATGCTGTTCGTGCGCAACCCGACCGGCGTCTCCCACTCCCCGGCCGAGTCCGCCACCGAGGACGACTGCGTGACCGGCTTCCTCGCCCTCGCCGACGTCCTGGAAGGGCTGATCCACACGTGAGCGGCACCGACTACGGCACCTACCGCGGCACCGACTACGCCACCTACTGGCTGGAGCACGCCTGGCTCGGCACCCACGTCGAGCCGGGCGTCCTCGTCACCGTCGACAACGGGCTCCTGCACACCGTCACCCCCGGCACCGCCGCCCCGCCGCCCGGCGCCGAACCCCTGCGCGGCCTCACCCTCCCCGGCCTCGCCAACACCCACTCGCACGCCTTCCACCGCGCCCTGCGCGGCACCGTCCAGGTCGGCTCCGGGACCTTCTGGACCTGGCGCGAGGTCATGTACTCCGTCGCCGACCGGCTGACCCCGGAGACCTATCACGCCCTCGCCCGTGCCGTGTACGCCGAGATGGCGCTGGCCGGGATCACCGCCGTCGGTGAGTTCCACTACGTCCACCACGCGCCCGGCGGCACCCGGTACACCGACCCCAACGCCATGGGCGAGGCGCTGATCGCGGCAGCCGCCGACGCCGGTATCCGCATCACCCTCCTCGACACCTGCTATCTCTCCTCCGGCTTCGGACAGCCGCCCACCCGCCACCAACTGCGCTTCTCCGACGGCACGGCCGACGCCTGGGCGGAACGCTCTTCACTTCTCAAGGATCGCGATCACGTACGGATCGGGGCCGCCGTGCACTCCGTACGGGCCGTGCCCGCGCGGCAGCTGGGGACCGTCGCCGACTGGGCCGAGCGGCGGCGGGCCCCGCTGCATGTGCATCTGTCCGAGCAGACCGCCGAGAACGACGCCTGTCTCGCCGCCCACGGCCGCACCCCCGCCCGGCTGCTCGCCGACCACGGGATCCTGGGCCCCCGCACCACCGGCGTCCACAACACCCATCTCACGGACGCCGACATCGCCCTCATCGGCGGCTCCGGCACCGGCACCTGCATGTGCCCCACCACCGAACGCGACCTCGCCGACGGCATCGGACCCGCCCCCGCCCTTCAGCGGGCCGGATCCCCGCTCTCCCTCGGCTCCGACAGCCACGCCGTGATCGATCTGCTCGAAGAGGCACGGGCGATGGAGCTGAACGAGCGGCTGCGCACCCGCGCCCGGGGCCACTGGACCGCCGCCGCACTGCTGCGCGCCGCCACCGCAGACGGCCACGCCGCCCTCGGCTGGGACCGGGCGGGCAGCATCGAACCCGGCGCGCTCGCCGACCTCACCACCCTCGCCCTCGACACCGTCAGAACGGCCGGGCCACTGCCCAGGCTGGGCGCCGAGACCGCCGTCTTCGCCGCGACGGCAGCGGACGTACGGCACACGATCGTGGGCGGCCGACACGTCGTACGGGACGGGGCCCATGCCCTTGTCCCCGACGCGGCCCGCGCCTTGTCCACGGCCGTGGACGCCCTCCGAGGCTGACCCGCTCCCCCCACCACGAGGACACGATGAGCAGCACCACTACCGTCATCACCAACATCGCCACGCTGGTCACCAACGACCCCTCCCTGGGTGACGGGACCCCCCTCGGTCTGATCCAGGACGCGGCCGTCGTCATCGACGGCGACCGGGTCGTCTGGACCGGTGAGTCAAGCAAAGCACCCGCCACTGACAATCGGGTCGACGCGGGCGGCCGGGCGGTGCTCCCCGGCTTCGTGGACTCCCACTCCCACCTGGTCTTCGCGGGTGACCGCACCGCCGAGTTCAACGCCCGGATGTCCGGCCGTCCCTACAGCGCGGGCGGCATCCGCACCACCGTCGCCGCCACCCGCGCCGCCACCGACGCCCAGCTCGAAGCCAACCTGGTCCGCCACCTCCGCGAGGCCCTGCGGCAGGGCACCACCACCATGGAGACCAAGTCCGGCTACGGCCTCACCGTCGCCGACGAGGCCCGCGCCCTGCGGATCGCCGCCGCGCACACCGACGAGGTCACCTACCTCGGCGCCCATGTCGTCGCCCCCGAACTGGCCGACGACCCGGCCGCCTATGTCGCCCTGGTCACCGGCGAGATGCTCGACGCCTGCGCCCCGTACGCCCGTTGGGTGGACGTCTTCTGCGAGCGCGGCGCCTTCGACGGGGACCAGGCCCGAGCGATCCTCACGGCGGGCAAGGCAAAGGGGCTCACCCCCCGCGTCCACGCCAACCAGCTCACCCATGGCCCCGGCGTGCAGCTCGCCGTGGAACTCGACGCCGCCAGCGCCGACCACTGCACCCACCTCACCGACGCGGACGTGGACGCCCTGGCCCACAGCCGTACGGTCGCGACCCTGCTGCCCGGCGCCGAGTTCTCCACCCGCGCCCCGTGGCCCGACGCCCGGCGCCTCCTCGACGCGGGCGTCACCGTCGCGCTGTCCACCGACTGCAACCCCGGCTCGTCGTTCACCTCGTCCGTGCCGTTCTGCGTCGCGCTCGCCGTACGGGACATGGGCATGACCCCCGACGAGGCCCTCTGGTCGGCCACGGCGGGCGGTGCCGCCGCCCTGCGCCGCACGGACGTGGGCCGGATCGCCCCGGGCGCGTACGCGGACCTCGCGATCCTGGACGCCCCCAGCCACGTCCACCTCGCCTACCGCCCCGGCGTCCCCCTGGTGACGGAGGTCTGGCGCAGAGGCGTACGAGCCACCTGACCGTCGCTCACGCCCGACCGGCACTCCATCGCTGCTCAGTCCTCGACGGTCAGCCCCCGCCGCAGCCGCCCCAGCGTCCGGGACAGCAGCCGTGACACATGCATCTGCGAGATGCCCAGCTCGTCACCGATCTCGGACTGGGTCATGTTGGCGACGAACCGCAGGGAGAGGATCTTCCGGTCCCGGGAGGGCAGCTCGGCGATCAGCGGCTTCAGCGACTCGACGTACTCGATGCCTTCGAGCCCGTGGTCCTCGTAGCCGATCCGGTCGGCCAGCGAACCCTCCGAGTCGTCCTCCTCCGGCTGGGCGTCCAGCGAGGAGGCGGTGTACGCGTTGGCGGCGGCCATGCCCTCCACCACCTCGTCGGCGGAGATGCCCAGATGCCCGGCGAGTTCGGCGACGGTGGGCGACCGGTCCAGCCGCTGGGCCAGTTCGTCCCCGGCCTTGGCGAGGTCGATCCGCAGCTCCTGGAGGCGCCGGGGCACCCGCACCGACCATGACGTGTCCCGGAAGAAGCGCTTGATCTCACCGACGATGGTCGGCATCGCGAAGGTGGGGAACTCGACCCCTCGGGCCAGTTCGAATCGCTCGATCGCCTTGATCAGGCCGATGGTGCCGACCTGGATGATGTCCTCCATGGGCTCGCTGCGGGAGCGGAACCGGGAGGCGGCGAACTTGACCAGCGCGAGATTCAGCTCGACGAGCGTGTTACGGACATAGGCGTGGTCATGGGTGCCTTCCTCAAGGCACTCCAGCCGCTCGAAGAGGGTCTTGGACAGGGCCCGCGCGTCGACCGGCCCGATCTCGGCGAAGGGCGGGATCTCGGGGAGCCCGGCAAGGGGATCGGCTGGTGGATCGGCCAGTGGATCGGCCCTCGGGTCGGTCTCGTACGTCGACGGCGACGTCGATGTCGTCGCCGTCGGGGTATGCGATCCGTCGAGCCGGGGTGACATGGTCTCCTCCATCGTTCACGGCATATGGCTGCCGGAGCCGTCAGGTGCACTACGGTGTGCGGCGCCTCCAAAGCCGGCCGTGTCGGTTACGTGTCCCTACTAGCCCTACCCGCTCCTCCGTGCCGACTGCAAGTGTCGTTCGTTGGTAAATGTCAATGTATGTCCGATTGTTCGGGTGTCGAAGGGCGTAGTGAGGGCGTAGGGTTTCGAGGGCGTACATCACATCGCGTCACATCAGTCAGCGGCCACGACCTCCAGGGGAGAGACGGCATGGACCACGGGATGCTCGGCAGCGCACAGTCGGGCCGGCTTCTGGTGGAGGTGCGGCAGGAGGGCGTGAGCGCCGTCCTGACTCCGGCGGGTGAGCTGGATCACCACACGGCCGATCTGCTCCGCGAACCGCTGGAGGAATGCCTCGCGCAGGGGCTGAGCCGGCTGGTGGTCGACTGCGTCCGGCTGGACTTCTGCGACTCCACGGGCCTCAATGTGCTGCTCGGCGCCCGGCTGAAGGCCGAGGCGGCCGGTGGCGGTGTCCATCTGGCGGGCATGCAGCCCGTGGTGGCCCGGGTCTTCGAGATCACGGGCGCGGAGGCGGTCTTCACCCTCCATGACTCGGTCGAGGCCGCTCTGGCCGACGAGTCCACCTGAGGGGTGTTCCTCCCGAATCGTCGGGCAGAAGAGATCGTGGCGCCGGTACGAATGTTCGATGCGGATGTTCGTTCGATATGGATGTGCGGACCTCCGGCACCACGGAGAATGACCCTTAAATCATGAACTGGTGAATCGGTGAGGTGAAGCGCTGATGAGCACCACCCGGCCCTTCTCGCCGGGCTCTCCTGAGCCCAGTGGCGCTTCCGGCGTGTCCGAGTCGGACCCGGCCGCCGTACGGCAGCAGCCCGGCGGCGGGACCGTACGCAGGCTGAGCTTCGAGGGGCAGAGCGGGGTCGTGCCGCTGGCCCGTGACTTCGCCCGGCAGGCCCTCTACGCCTGGGGCTGGCTGCCCGCCGCCGGCGCCGACCGGCGGGCCGCGGCCGAGGACGTCCTGCTGGTCGTCTCCGAACTGGTCACCAACGCCTGTCTGCACGCAGAGGGCCCGGACGAGATGGCGATCGCCTGCGACCGCAAGGTGATCCGTATCGAGGTCTCCGACCGAGGCACCGGCCAGCCGTCCCCCCGTACGCCCCACCGCGCGGGCCGCCCCGGCGGCCACGGCATGTTCATCGTCCAGCGGCTCTGTCTGGACTGGGGTGTCGTACGGACGCCGGGGGTGGCGGGCAAGACGGTCTGGGCGGAGCTGGGCGCGCCCGCGTAGCGCGCCCCGCGTTCAAATGGTGCCCGGTCAGGACCTGCCGTATTGGTGTTCCTGTTTACAGCTGCCATAGCTGCCGCCATAGCTGCCGCTGTTGCCGCCGCCATAGCCGCCGTAACCGTCACCGTCGCCGTAGCTGTCCTTGCAAGGCTTCTTGACGGTGACGGTGATGGTGGCCTCGGCCGGGTCCGAGTGGACCGTGCCGTTTTCGGCTTCGGCCACGGCGGTGTTGGTGACCTTGCCCTTCTTGGCATCCGCCTGCGTGACCGTGTAGGTGCCGGAGCAGGTGGTGCTCTCACCCGGCGCCAGGGTGGTGTTCTGGCAGGTGACATCACTCACGCGGTTGTCGGTGACAGCGATGCCGGTGAGTTCGGTGCCGCCCGTGTTGGTGACCGTGTAGGTGTAGGTGACCTGGTCACCCGGACGGTAGACGCGCGAGGCGTCGACGGTCTTCTCCAGGCTCAGCCCCGGTTCGGCTGGGGTGACGACGGTGATCGTCTCCTCGTCGGGCGGCGAGGTCACGGTGGTGCCGTCCGTGGTGCCCTGTGCGGTCGCGACATTGGTGACGGTGCCGCGTAGGACGTCCTCGGCGGTGACGGTGTAGGTGCCGGTGCACGTCGTGTTCGCCCCCGGGGCCAGGGTCGTGGTCTCGCAGGTGACGCCGTTGACACGGTCGTCGTCGACGGTGATGCCGGTCAGTTGCACGTCCCCGGTGTTGGTGACCGTGTACGTGTACGGCACCTCGTCACCCACCTGGTACACCTGCGAGGTGTCGGCGGACTTCTCGATGCCGAGGCTCGGGCCCGGGGTGACGGGCAGGGTCACGTCGTCGGGTGGGGAGGTGACGGGGGTGCCGCCGCTGTCGCCCGTCGCGGTGGCGGTGTTGGTGACGGACCCGGCCTGTCCGTCGGCGTCGGTGATGGTGTAGGTGCCGGTGCATGTCATGCTCTCGCCGCTGGCGAGGCTGGTCTGGGGACAGATGATGCCGGTGACGTGGTCATCGGAGACGGTGATGTCGGTGAGGGTGGTCGCGCCGCTGTTGGTGACCACGTACTGGAAGGGCACTTCCGTGCCGGGGGTGTACGCGGGTGGCGGGGCCGGGTCCTGGGACACCTGCTTGACCAGGTTGAGCCGGGGCAGTTCTGCCGCGGGGTGCACGGTGACGTTGCGGATGAGGTGGACATCGGTGAACAGGCCGGTCGACGCGGCGAACCCGAACTTGTAGGTGTCCGGCACCGGCTGCGGCGCCGGAGTGCTCAGGACCTGCTGGGTGCCGTTTCCGTCGTGGAAGTCGATAGAGACGGTGATCACCGGGTCGGGCGCCGGGGAGATCTCCACGGTGACGGTGCGGCGCGAGGGCTCCAGCAGCGCCTCGGCCTCCTCGGGCGTGGCATCGGGCGGCACGTCGGTCGTGGGTCCGTGCAGTTGGCCCGGCAGTGTGGACGGCCAGGGGCCGGTGGTGGAGAAGTTGCTGGTGGTGGCGGTGAGGAAGCAGTAGCCCTCGGTGCCGTTGCCGGGCCCGCGCAGCGTCACCATGTTCGCGCCGGGCGCCGGGATACGGAACTCGGTGCCGGCCGGGGAGCGGTTGTCACAGCCGTTGCCGCGGTGTTCCCAGTCGCCGAAGTAATTGCCCAGCACGTCCAGGCCGACCCCGACGTAGCCGTGATTGACGCCGGGCAGGAACTCCTGGCCCGGGTCGTCATTCGGCAGCTTCTGCGCGTATCCGAGGCTGCCGCCGAAGGCTCCGGGCGCGGTCAGTGACGCCGCGCCGTCGATGAGGAAGAAGGAGATGCCGTCGGCCGGAGGGTTGGTCGTCCCGCCGTACTGCCACTGGTCGAAGGTGGTGACCAGACCCTGGTTCGCGGGGAGCGCGTGGTTGTAGAGGACGGCGGCCGACTGGTCGTTGGACGCGTCGGTCAGCCGCAGATAGCCGTGCGGAGCGGCGTTGTCCGGCGGGACGGGGCCCGTGGCGTTCGGCGGGCAACCGGTCAGGGGGTGAGTGCCGGGACCGGGGGCGGGTGCCTCGGCGGCACCGGTCAGACAGGCGGGGCCGAAAGCCTCGAACTCGGTATCCGCGGTCGCGCCGGTGAACGTCTCGTCCACCAGTGGCACCCCGACGGGCTGTGCCTGGGCGGGCACGACGGACAGGCCCAGCCCCGCGGAGACCAGACCGAGCACACCGAGCGCGGCCCCGGCCAGCCGCGGCCCCGGCGCCGCATGTTTGTACCGGGCGTTTCTTCCGGCCGGGACCCGGCCAGGTAGGGACAGTAATCTCATGCGGGGAATGTGACGCCCCAACAGGGACTTCTCTGCGAACCCCACTCCGGGCATACCCCCTCAGGGCATACTAATACGCCATTCGGAGCACGGAGAACTCGCTCCGACGTGGGAGGTTTCCCCGGTCGTCGCCGACCGACGGAGGGGGGAGATCCTGTCAGCCCGGACCTGCTTGCGGTGCGGGTGTCGTGGTCGTGGCCCTGGTAGGCGTGGAGCGTCGTGGGCCGTCGCCGGGTACGCCCGATCGCCTGGCGGCTTATGTCCTCCCGGGTCGGATGCGGTCAGCGATCCAGCCATACGCACCACCAGATCGCCAGGATCAGCGCGCTGACGCTGCACACCGTCAGGACCCCGCTCCAGAAGGCGTCGTCGAGCGGGGTCCGCCGCTTCACGGCCGATGATCCAGGCGCAGATGCCGCCGCATGAGCACGTTCGCGTCGACCAGCGCGCTCTCGTCGGTTCCTGCCCGTGCCGCCGGGAAGAGGTCGCCGGGAACCTTCGTCATCCCGCCTTCCTCCTGTCAGTCGGATTCTGGTTCTCGCACCAGCAGTTCGTCACCGGCCGGGAAGCGTGCGGTGCCGCCCTCCTCCCAGACGACGACCACGGCCAGGCCGCCCATCGGGCCCCGGTCGGTGCTCGTCGCCTTCACCGTGTGCCACTCGCCCGCGTAGCCGATCACGTCTCCCCGGGCGAGCAGGGCCGCGCGTTTGGTGGGATGGTTCCACCGCTCTCGTCCACAGGCCGGACGAGAGCCAAAGGGACTTCCCATTCGATGCCACCCCCCTTCGGCCGGAGGTAGGCGGTTCGGGTGAGGACCCTTCCGGTGTCCTTGGACCGTTCCTCGATCACGTCTTGAAGTTCGCCGTGACGACTCGTCCTGGTGTCCGCCATGAGCGTGCCGCGCGGATACGGCAATCTGCCGTGGCTGAGCATCGTCGGTGGCATGGCGTGTATGCGTGTCATGGCGCTCGTCACCTCTCGTCCCGCCTGGGCGTACGTGTCTCACCCAGGAGAACTTCCGCTGTGTGGGGGGAGCTTGCACACCTCATGCACAACCCCGGGCACGGGAGGGGCGCCAGTGCCACCATGGGACATGACGGAAGTCGAGCGGGAAGACGCAAAGACATGAGCGTGACCAGGAATCCCGGACCCGGTGCCAATGTGGCCCTCCGCCGTAAGACGCGGGGCTTCAGCCAGGTCGCCCTCGCCCGGCGGGCAGGTGTGTCGGTGTCGTTGCTGAGCAAGATCGAGGTGGGCGACCGCGCGCTGACCCAGGGCATCGCCGCCGCTCTCGCCCAAGCGATGGGCCTGACCCTGGACGAGCTGCTCGGCACGGCTCCGGTCGGGCGTGCCGACGAGAGCAGCCTCACCGACCTCAATTACGTCGTCCGGCGGTTCGAGATCCCGGGCCCGCCACCACCGCACCCGGAGGATCTGCCCTACGCGCTGGCTGAGCTGAACGCACACCGCCACCGCACCGAGCTGTCGGCCGTCCTGCGGAAGCTGCCGGGTGTGCTGGCCGACGTGACCCACCACGCGCACGCCACCCAGTCCCCCGACGCCTGGACCCGCGTCGCCGACACCTACAGCGTGGTCTACTGGCTCGCCGCCCGGCACCGCTGGATGCACCTCGCCGAACTCGCCGTCATGAAGCAGCGGTCGGCCGCCGAGCGCGCCCACCCGATCGCGGCCACCGTCGCGGCGCGTGACGAAGCCGGAGCCTTTCTCAACTCGGGTGACTTCGCCGGCGGGCTGGCCGTGGTGGACCGGGCGATCGTGGAGGCGCAGTCGGTGCTGCGGGGCCGCGAGCGCGCGTACGGCCTGGGCATCCTGCATCTGCGCGGGCTGACCCTGGCTGGACGGGTCAAGGACAAGGCGACTGCGGGACAGCACATCGACGCGGCGTGGCGGGTGGCCGAGGAGTTCCCCGAGGACATCGAGGACCACGGCATCCACTTCGGACCCGAGAACACCGCCGTGCATGTCATCGCGACGGCCTCCGACATGGAGGACTACCGCGAGTCGCTCGACACGGCCGCTGATCTGATCCGGGGCGGACTGACCCTCCCGGCCACCCGGATCGCCCCGCTGCACATGAACATCAGCCGGTCGAAGCTAGCCCTGGGCGACCGCGAAGGGGCACTCGCCTCGCTCGAAGAGGCGTGGGACGTCGCCCCGGAGATGGCCAGGGTGCACCCGACGAGCCAGGAGCTGATGCGCGTCCTGACCTCCCTGCACCAGCGCAGCAACCCCCGCCTCACCCGCCTCGCCAAGCGCGCGGGAGTGCCCTTCTGACATCGGTCGAGCGAGGGCAGAGTGGGTGCTGCGCGACGCGATGCGGCATCGTCCGGCCGGGTGGAAGGACAGCGGGCCGAAGCCGCGGCCCTCAACGGCGGCAGACGAGGATGCCGCCCAAGCAGGTGACCTCGAAGGCTCCGTGCTCGGCGATGTGGTCGACCAGGATGGCGTGGGCCCGCTCGATCGTGGCCCCGAAAGGCACGTCGTGCTGGTCGGCCCACGCTCGGTAGGAGGCCATGTGCGCGATGACCGGCTCGGGGTCGTGGACCGTGATGGTGCCGGGCAGTTCGATCGTCTCCACCTGGTCGAATTCTTCGCGCAGCAAGGCCGGGGCCTTCTCCAGGGAGAAGCGGGCGCTGAGCGAGATGCGGGCGGGGCCCCGTCCGCTGCCGAGGATGTCGCCTGCGGCTCGCTGCCACAGAACGTCGAGTTCCGCTTTGTCCCGGTCGCTGTTGGTGGAGGCGATCACCAGGCCGTCACGAGCGACGATGCGGGACAGCTCTCGCACCGCCTGGGGAATGTCGGGGACGTGGTACAGCATGTGCAACGCGAGTGCCGCGTCGACACTCGCCGTGGCCAACGGCAGGCGGGTGGCGTCCGCCACGGCGACCGGGCCGGGCACTCCGGCGAGGATGCCGGGAGCGATGTCCACTCCGAGCAGGGCCAGTTCGGGCCGGTCATGGCGGAGCCGTTGAAGGAACTTGCCGTTGCCGCAGCCGACATCGACCACCCGCCCGTGTACGCCGCTCAGCTGCTCGGCGACGATGCCGGGGAGATCGTGACGGGGCGTCTGCCACTGATACAGCGACTGACGCGCGGCCAGGTCCCGGTCTGTGCGGTAGGCGCTATTGGTGAGGCGGTCCCGGTCCGTGACGGCGGCATCGTGTGCGGCGGACGGTTCGGTCACGTTGGCAGCTCCGGTGGGTGGGCGGCTGATGAGGCCGCGAGGAAGGCCGTGTGCTGGAGTCGTTCGCGAAGGTGCGTGGCCTGCGCGGCTCCACCGTACTGCGGCGCGCTCAGTTCCTGGCCCAGAGCCCTGAGCCGGCGCACGATGCTGGCCGACATACGCTCCGGCGGGGATGCGAGGACGAATCCGAGCATCGCCTCGGTGCCGTCCAGGTCGCCCAGGAGCAGCTGGCCGCGGGCGAGATCGACATGGGCGGCGAACAAGTCTCCGACGGACCGGTCGTCGTCATCGGCGCTGCGGTAGAGCCGGATCGCGGTCTCCGCGCTGACCATGGCCTGCTGAACATGGTCCCGCCCGCCCACGGCCAGGTTGGTCGTCCCGGCGTACGCGAACTGCTTGGCGGCCGGGAAGGCGAAGATGCCCGGCACCTCATCGTGGCCCGACATCGCTTCGTAGGAGCGTTCGGCCTCCGCGAGAGCGGCCACCGCGCCCACCCGGTCTCCGACTATCGACAGCGCCCGTGCCTCCAGGCTCGCCAGCCGGGTTCCGATGCTGCCGCGAGCCCGATGGCGGCGCCCCTCTTGCGCCAGCCGTGCCGCCAACCGGTATCGCCCGGTCCAGTAGGCGATCAGAGACTCCACGGCCCGCACCCAGGCCAGCATCCCTTTGTGCCCGGCCGCCTCGGCGCACGCCCGAGCGGTACGAGCGTGCGTGGCAGCGGAGTGATAGTCGCCCAGGTCCAGACAGACGTGCGCCGACAGCCCGCACAGCCGGGACACAGCGACGTACAGGTCGAGGGTCTGTCGCGGATGCTGTCGCCCGCGTAGCAGCTCGAACGCTCCGTCCCGCAGGTGCTTGATCTCGACATAGAGCTCCAGCAGCGGATGGCTGACGTAACCGCGGGCGAGTCGCGCGACATCGGCCTCCAACTGCTCGATGACGAACTCGTCGACATTGCGTTGGGCGATGAACCGGGCGAACTCGGCTGACATCTCCGCGTCAGCCGAGACGGGACCCACACCGGAGCCCGAAGGCCCGGCAGTCCGCGCGGGCCGCTCCCGCGAAATCCCTGAGGCGTAGCTCTCCGCACTCCGGAGACTCTTGCTGAGGGCCACAGCCCGGTCGAGCACCGAGACATCGACACCGAAGACCAGCGCCAGGTACTTACGGGTGTACGGAACCGGGAAACGCGCTTCGCGCTCATAGCGCCCGATCTCCTTACCCGTCTTGGCGGCACGCCCTTCCAAGGCGTTGTACTCGTCGGCCACCCGCTGCTGGGTCCAACCGCGTGCAGTGCGGAGTCGACCGAGCAACGCGCCGATCCCGGTGTCGTCCATCTCTCTCCCCGGAATACACGGACGCTGGCCCCCATAGTGGCCTCCTGTATGGCCCCCGCGCTGGCTCCCGACTCGAACGAAGGACAGTGGTTGGCTGTTGGCATGCCCAGCAGGCTGCCCGAGGATGCGGACATCCTCGTACCGGACCGAGCCTTCGGCGGCGGGTCGGCCGGGTTGGTCGCCGACCTCTGGCCACCACCCACGGGAGGCATCGCACGTGCCGCCTCCGCCTTGTGTCCCAACCACCCCGTTGCATGGCCACACCCCAATCGAATGAACCCGACCCACCACAGGGGGACACGCTGTGACGACCCACCCCGTCTCACCGAACACCGTCCTCGCCAATGCCCTCCACCACACCGAGGATGTACTGACCCCACGCGTCCTGGCCGGCCGGCCGGAACGGATCGTGCTGGTCGTCGGCACCCAGATCAACGGTGCCCCGCACATCGGGACCTCGCTCGTGCAGTCCCTGGCCTTCGCCATGGCCGCCCGCCTGCGCGACCGCTTCGGCATCCCCACCCAAGTTCTCTTCAGCGCCCTCGACAACGCCCCCTACGAGCTGACCATCGACCCGGTCAGCGGCCACCGCTACCAGCGCGCCTACGCTCAGGCCCTCGGCGACGAGGCCCTGACCGACCTGGTCACCGCCCTCTACCGACCCCTGTTCACCGCGCTGTCCCGGCGCCTGGGCATCCCCCATCGGGTCGAGACCTACAGCCAGCAGCAGGCCGGTGAGCACTTCCGCCGCACATGGCTGCGGCTCCTGCCCCGCCTGGACACCGCCCGCTGGTGGCTCGCCCCCTCCACCGGCAACCCACACCTGCGCGTCCCCTGCCCGCACACCGGCTGCGGCTGGGCCGAGAAACATGCCGAACGCACCCGAGTCCACCTCACCGACCGCGAGACCGCGTACGTCACCGCCGTATGCCTCCACCATGGCCCCTACGAAGGGATCGTCACCCCGACCGGAGGCGTCTACCTCGACTTGGCCACCCTGTACCGCAACGCGGTCAAGGAACTCGCACTGGCCAACCCCCACGGCACCCTCCATGTCATGGTCAAGGGTGGCGACTGGGTCTTCGGCTCCCACCTGGTGGACGAAGCCCTCCAGGCCGTCGGCCTCACCCGTGCCCAATTACCCGCCCGGTTGTTCTGCCCCCAGGTCGTCACCGAGACCGGCGCCAAATTGTCCAAGTCGCTGATCCGCGAGGGCCGCTCGTCCCTGCCCGGAGGCGTGGCCGACTGGATGCTCGACACGCGGCAGTGGCCCGGGAGCGTCGCGGAGTACGCCGGGCACCTGCTGACCCTGACCGATACCTTGCTGTCGGACCCCCGCCACTTCTTCCGTGCGTACTCGGCTGCCGAGATCGGCCGTATGTTGGCCGCACCAGCTACCAGGAGCGTTCCCGCCCCATGACCGACACCACCGCCCGCGTCCGCGAACTGCACCTCTACCGCCAGTACTTCGACCTCGTCACCGCAGGCACCAAGACCATCGAGGTACGGGTGAAATACCCGCACCTCGCCGACCTCGCCGCAGGCGACATCATCCGGTTCCGGATCAAGGGCACCGACAAGACGTACGAGGTCAAGGTCGAGCGCGTCACCGAGTACCCGGACTTCGAGGCCCTGCTCGACACGGAAGGGCCGGCCAACGTGAACCCGACCGCCACCCGGGAGCACCAGCTCGCCAGCATCCGTGCCATCTACCCGCCCGAGAAGGAAGCCCTCGGCGCCCTCGCGATCGAGATCGGGCCCCTCATCGCCGTACGCCGGAGCACGACCGACCTCTAGCGACACCGTCGAGAACATCGACGTAATGGGGGTGCCCGGGAAATCGGTGCCCCGCTTCATCCCCGTCGATACGATCTTCCCACCCATCCTGGCCGTCCTGGAGGAACAGACGTGACACAGCGCAACGCTGACGACCGGCCCGGGATCGCCGCAGCCATCGTCGTGCACGACAGCCGGGTGCTGATGGTGCGGTCGGTCAGTGAGGGCCAACTCTCCTGGCAGTTCCCGGCCGGAGAGGTCGAGCCCGGTGAGTCGCGCGAGAACGCCGCCGTGCGGGAGACCAGGGAAGAGACCGGGCTGAAGGTGAACGCCCTCGGACTGCTCGGTGAGCGCGTCCATCCGGCGACCGGCCGGCTGATGTCCTACACCGCCTGCGAAGTGGTCAGCGGTACCGCGCACGTCGCGGACACCGAAGAACTGGACGAACTCGCCTGGGTCGCCCACGCCGACATTCCCCAGTACGTCCCGTACGGACTGTTCGAACCGGTGCAGCGGCACCTGGACGCCACCCTGGGCTGACGTCGACACTCGGCAGATGGAAAGGCGCCTCGACCGCGCCGCCGCCTCCCGCTTCGGGAGACAGGGAGGCAGGGAGACGGAGAACGGGAGAAGGGGCCCCGGCGTGAGGGGCCCACTTCCGGCCAGGACGGGTCAGCGAACCTCCCCCATCAACCCCTTGACCCTCCGCCGATACATGAACACCGCCACCCCCGCCAGCACAGCCAACGCCGCCTCCGCCGCCACCACACCCGTCTTGTTCAGGTCGACCCCGTACGTAGACAGCAGCCCCGTCACCGCGTCCCCCGCCGTCACCGCCAGGAACCACACGCCCATCATCTGCGAGGCGTACTTCGCGGGGGCCATCTTCGTCGTCACGGACAGGCCCACCGGGGACAGCATCAGCTCGCCCGTCGTCTGGCAGAAGTAGATCAGGACGATCCACCACGGGGAGACCGCGCCACCGTCGGCCGCCACCAGGGGGAGGAGGAAGACGAAGAACGAGATGCCGACCAGGACCAGGCCCCCGGCGAACTTGACGATCGTGCTCGGCTCCCGGCCGCTGCGGGCCAGCGCCAGCCACACCGTCGCGAAGATCGGTGCCAGGGCCATCACCAGGACCGGGTTGACCGACTGGAACCAGGAGATCGGGAACTCCCAGCCGAAGACCTGGTTGTCGACATGCTGGTCGGCGAAGAGGGACAGGGTCGAGCCGCCCTGGTCGTAGATCATCCAGAAGACGGCGGCGGCCACGAAGAACCAGATGTACCCCGACACACGGGACTGCTCGGCGCCGGTGAGGTCCTTGTCGCGCTTTATGCGGGCCAGGACCGCGATCGGGACGACCAGGCCGATGATCATCAGCGGGACCATCACCCAGTTCAGGGTGTACGTGCCCGTGCCGACCACGATCGCGTAGAAGACGACCGCGATCAGCAGCCAGATCATCGACTTGCGCAGCGTCGCGCCCCGCTCGGCGAGGTCGAGCGGCTTGGGGACGATGCTCGACTTCGCCGACAGATGGCGGCTGCCGAGCAGGAACTGGGCCAGGCCCAGCGCCATGCCCAGCGCGGCCAGCGCGAAGCCCAGGTGCCAGTTGACCTTCTGGCCCACCGTGCCGATGACCAGCGGCGCGGCGAACGCGCCGAGGTTGATGCCCATGTAGAAGACCGTGAAGCCGCCGTCGCGGCGCGGGTCGGTGGGGCCGTCGTACAGCTGGCCCACCATCGTGGAGATGTTGGACTTGAGGAGGCCCGAGCCCATGGCCACCAGCAGGAGGCCGAAGTAGAAGGTGCCCGCCGTGGGGAGGGCCAGGACCAGGTGGCCGGCCATGATGACCGACCCGGCGATCGCGACCGTCTTACGGGGGCCCCAGACCCGGTCGCCGAACCAGCCGCCCGGCATCGCCAGCAGGTACACCGTCGAGACGTAGACGGAGTAGATGGCGATCGCCGTACCGGCGTCCAGGCCGAGCCCCGCCGGGGCGACCAGATAGAGGGGGAGCAGGGCCCTCATGCCGTAGTAGGAGAAGCGCTCCCACATCTCGGTCATGAAGAGCGTGGCCAGTCCGCGGGGGTGGCCGAAGAAGGTCTTCTCGGATCCGGATCCGGGGGTGCCCGGGAGGGCCGAGTCCTTCGTCAGGCTGGACGCCATGGGTCGTTCCTTGCTGTCGGGACGCGCCGAAGGAGCGGGGCGCGCCCGGTGGGGGAGCCGGCACCGGCCGGTCGGACCGTCCATCCCACGCCCACGGGAACTCCGCCCCGGGTCACGGGACGGCGGACGACGACCACCGGGATCCACGCCTCTACGCGCGTCACTGCGCTACGAGGCCCGGCCACAGGTCATTCCGTTCGGGCCGGCGGTCAGCCGGCCCGCACACAAAAGAGACCCTCAGCGTCAAGTGCCGCAGAAGGTCCCTGTCGGTGCTACAGGCGTTCAATCACCATAAGGGAGGTAAATCCATGGTATGGGGGGACTTGAGATGCATATCACAGGCTGTGACGGAAACGTAAGCAGCCGTTCCGCTTAACCGCGAGCGACGTGACCGATATATCCGCCATGTGCATCAGTAAGAATCCGTCCAGGCGATCTCACCTCGGTGTCGTGGCCTGCGGGACTACCATCACCCCATGACCCGTGTACTGCTCGCCGAGGACGACTCCTCCATTTCGGAGCCCCTGGCCCGCGCGCTGCGCCGAGAGGGCTACGAGGTCGAGGTGCGGGAGGACGGACCCACCGCACTCGACGCGGGCATGCAGGGCGGCGTCGATCTGGTCGTACTGGATCTCGGCCTGCCCGGCATGGACGGTCTGGAGGTGGCCCGCCGACTGCGTGCCGAAGGCCACACCGTGCCCATCCTCATCCTCACCGCCCGCGCGGACGAGGTCGACACGGTCGTCGGCCTCGACGCCGGTGCCGACGACTACGTCACCAAGCCCTTCCGGCTCGCCGAACTCCTCGCGCGGGTACGCGCGCTGCTGCGCCGCGGCGCAGCCGAGCCCCAGCAGCCCCCGGCCACCCACGGCGTACGGATCGACGTCGAGTCGCACCGCGCCTGGATGGGCGAGGAGGAGCTACAGCTCACCGCCAAGGAGTTCGACCTGCTGCGGGTGCTGGTGCGCGACGCGGGCCGGGTCGTCACCCGTGACCAGCTGATGCGCGAGGTCTGGGACACCACCTGGTGGTCCTCCACCAAGACCCTGGACATGCACATCTCCTGGCTGCGCAAGAAGCTCGGCGACGACGCGGCCAACCCCCGCTACATCGCGACCGTGCGCGGCGTCGGCTTCCGGTTCGAGAAGAGCTGACCCCCACCGCACATGCGCCGCCGACTGATCCAATCCACGCTCGCCGTCGTGCTCGTCGTGATCGCCGTCTTCGGCGTCTCGCTCGTCATCGTCGAGACCCGGACCATCAGCGAAGCCGCCCAGGACCGGGTGGAGTCCGAGTCCGTGCGGCTGGCCAGCATCGTGGACAGCCGCATCCTCGGGCACGAGGAGATCTCCGCCACGATCCTGGGCGAGCAGGTCGGCGAGGGACAGTACGCGGTCGTACGGCTGCCCGGCCGGCCGCCCATCGAGATCGGTGAGCGGCCCACCGGCGACGTCATCGAGCACACCGCCCGCGGCGAGGAGGGCGAGACGGTCACCTTCCAGGAGCCGCGCTCCTCGGTGACCGACGAGGTCGGCCGTACGCTGCTGATCATCGGCCTGGTCGCCCTGCTCGCCGTCATCGCCGCCGTCCTGCTCGCCGTCCGCCAGGCCAGCCGACTCGCCTCCCCGCTCACCGACCTCGCCGAGACCGCCGAACGCCTCGGCTCCGGCGACCCGCGCCCCCGCCACAAGCGCTACGGCGTCCCCGAGCTGGACCGGGTCGCCGATGTGCTGGACGCCTCCGCCGAGCGGATCGGGCGGATGCTCACCGCCGAGCGCCGGCTCGCCGCCGACGCCTCCCACCAACTGCGCACCCCGCTGACCGCGCTGTCCATGCGGCTGGAGGAGATCACCCTCACCGACGACCCGGACACGGTGAAGGAGGAGGCCACGATCGCGATCGCGCAGGTGGAGCGGCTCACGGACGTCGTCGAGCGGCTGCTGACCAACTCCCGCGACCCCCGCACCGGCTCCGCCGTCTCCTTCGACCTGGACGAGGTCATCCAGCAGCAGCTCGCCGAGTGGCGCCCCGCCTACCGGCAGGCCGGACGGGCCATCGTCAGCTCCGGCAAACGGCACCTCCAGGCGGTCGGCACCCCCGGCGCGGTCGCCCAGGTGCTGGCCGCGCTGATCGAGAACTCCCTCATGCACGGCGGCGGCACCGTCGCCCTGCGCACCCGCGTCACCGGCAACCAGGCCGTCATCGAGGTCACCGACGAGGGACCCGGCGTCCCCGCCGACCTCGGGGCACGGATCTTCGAGCGCGCGATCAGCGGCCGGAACTCCACCGGGATCGGGCTCGCCGTCGCCCGGGACCTCGCGGAGGCGGACGGCGGTCGACTGGAGATGCTCCAGGCACAGCCGCCGATTTTCGGCCTCTTCCTGTCCCGGAACCCACTGATGAAGGAGTCGAAGGAGTCGGGGGACGAGGGGCGGACGGTCCGCTAGCCCCGTCCCTGC
This sequence comes from Streptomyces sp. NPDC056734, assembly GCF_042790455.1. Classification (NCBI taxonomy): domain Bacteria; kingdom Bacillati; phylum Actinomycetota; class Actinomycetes; order Kitasatosporales; family Streptomycetaceae; genus Streptomyces; species Streptomyces sp. NPDC056734. The sequence goes on along the minus strand of NZ_JBHTZD010000024.1, from coordinate 50,424 downwards.
GGTCCGCTAGCCCGTCCCTACGGGGGCTCGGCAGATCCCTTCAAGGGCTCGCCCGACGGTCCCGCCGGTCCCTGATCCCCCCCCGGTACGCCGGATCACACCCGGGCGCGCGCCCGCTGCTGCCGCTCCCGCTGCCGCTGTCGTACCGTCTGCGGCTTCTCCAGGAACGATTCCGCGCCCCCCACCGCCCCCGCCGCCTCCACCGTCCCGGCCGTTCCCGCCGCAGCCTGCGGCTCCCGCGCGGGCAGCGCACGGAACACCCAGGAGCGATACGACCAGAACCGGAACAGCGTGGCGATCCCGATGCCGAGGAACTTGAAGATGTTGTTCTGCATCGGGGTGTCCCAGCCGAGCCCGTACGTCGCCAGGTACAGCACGCCGTTCTCGATCACCAGCCCCACCGCGCTGAACAGCAGGAACAGGGACATCTCGCGGGTACGGCGGTTCTTGTCCCGGTCACGGTAGGTGAAGTAACGGAACCCGATGTAGTTGAAGACGATGGCCACGACCGTCGCGATCACGCTGGCGCGTACGACCTGGAGGTCGGTGACCGCCCGGACCAGGTTGAAGACCAGCAGATTGACCAGGAGGCCGATCCCGCCGACCGCGCCGAACTTGGCGACCTCGCGGGTCAGCCGCCGCAGGCGCGGACGGAAACCGCTGGTGGGCGTCGTGAGGAGCCCTGAGGAACCACGTGCCATGGCGGAGAAGGCTCCCGTCGGGTCGAAGGCGTCTGTCGGGAAAACGAAGGCGTCAACTCCGCCATGCTAACCAGCCCCCTTCCGTGATCGCCCCCGGACTAGCTCACGGGTTCGGAAAGAAACGGTGAGAACGGGCGGATCCGGGTGGCCGATACCCTGTGGGTGTGACGTTCCCGGTAGTCGGCATGGTCGGCGGTGGCCAGCTCGCTCGTATGACACACGAGGCAGGCATCCCGCTCGGCATCAGGTTCAAGCTCCTCAGCGAGACCCCCCAGGAGTCCGCGGCGCAGGTCGTGAGCGAGGTCGTCATCGGCGACCACCGCGATCTGGAGACGCTGCGCGCCTTCGCGCGGGGCTGCGATGTGATCACCTTCGATCACGAACACGTCCCCATCGAGCATCTGCGCGCCCTCGAAGCGGACGGGATCCCGGTCCGGCCCGGCCCGGACGCCCTGGTGCACGCCCAGGACAAGGGCGTGATGCGGGCCCGGCTGGACGCGCTCGGCGTGCCCTGCCCGCGCCACCGGATCGTGACCGACCCGGCGGACGTGGTGCGCTTCGCCGCCGAGGGCACCCACGGGGGGCGGGGCGAGGGGCAGGCCGACGGGCGGGCCGATGGCCAGGGCGACGGCCGGAGCGGCGGGCAGAGCGACGGCTTCCCCGTCATCCTCAAAACCGTCCGCGGCGGCTACGACGGCAAGGGCGTGTGGGTCGTCCACAACGCCAAGGACGCCGCCGAGCCCTTCCGCGCGGGCGTCCCGGTGCTGGCCGAGGAGAAGGTCGACTTCGTCCGGGAGCTGGCCGCCAACGTCGTACGGTCCCCGCACGGCCAGGCCGTCGCCTACCCGGTGGTCGAGTCCCGGCAGGTCGACGGCGTCTGCGACACCGTGATCGCGCCCGCGCCCGAGCTGCCCGAGGCACGGGCGCTGGCGGCCGAGGAGATGGCCCTGCGGATCGCCAAGGAACTCGGCGTGGTCGGCCATCTCGCCGTCGAGCTGTTCGAGACCCGCGACGGCCGCATCCTCGTCAACGAACTGGCGATGCGCCCGCACAACTCCGGCCACTGGACCCAGGACGGCGCGATCACCTCCCAGTTCGCCAACCACGTCCGGGCCGTCCTGGACCTGCCCCTCGGCGACCCCCGCCCGCGCGCCAGGTGGACCGTCATGGCCAATGTCCTGGGCGGCGACTACCCCGACATGTACTCCGCGTACCTGCACTGCATGGCCCGCGACCCCCAGCTGAAGATCCACATGTACGGCAAGGACGTGAAGCCCGGCCGCAAGGTCGGCCATGTCAACACCTACGGCGACGACCTCGGCGACGTACTGGAGCGCGCCCGTCACGCAGCCGGCTATCTGAGAGGCACGATCACCGAATGAGCCCTGTTGTTGGCATCGTCATGGGGTCAGACTCCGACTGGCCCGTCATGGAGGCCGCCGCCCAGGCCCTCGCCGAGTTCGAGATCGGCTACGAGGTCGACGTCGTCTCCGCGCACCGGATGCCGCGCGAGATGATCACGTACGGTGAGCGCGCGGATGGCCGGGGGCTGAAAGTGATCATCGCGGGGGCGGGCGGCGCCGCCCATCTGCCCGGGATGCTCGCCTCGGTGACCCCGCTGCCGGTGATCGGCGTACCGGTGCCGCTGAAGTACCTGGACGGCATGGACTCCCTGCTGTCGATCGTGCAGATGCCGGCCGGGGTGCCGGTGGCCACGGTGTCCGTCGCGGGCGCGCGCAACGCGGGCCTGCTGGCGGCCCGCATCCTGGCCACGCACGACGCGGAACTCCTCGGCCGGATGCGGGACTTCCAGCAGGAGCTGAACGACCAGGCGACCGAGAAGGGCAAGCGGCTGCGCGCGAAGGCCGACCACTCCACCGGCTTCGGCTTCGGGAAGTGACGGCGATGACCGCGCCCTCGCAGCCCTCCCCCTCGCAACCTTCCCCCTCGCTGCCGGAGGCCAGGGCCCTGCTCGCCGAGTTCCCCGTGGTGGACGGTCACAACGACCTCCCCTGGGCGCTGCGCGCGCAGGTCCGCTACGACCTCGCGGCCCGGGACATCGCCGCCGACCAGTCGGCCCACCTGCACACCGACCTGCCCCGGCTGCGCGCGGGCGGGGTCGGCGCCCAGTACTGGTCGGTGTACGTCCGCGCGGACCTGCCCGACCCGGTGCCCGCGACGCTGGAACAGATCGACTGCGTACGGCAGTTGCTGGCCCGCTACCCCGAGGACCTGGCCCCCGCGCTGACGGCGGCGGACATGGAGGCGGCCCGGCGCGAGGGCCGTATCGCCTCCCTGATGGGCGCGGAGGGCGGCCACTCGATCGCGTGCTCGCTGGCGACGCTGCGCGGCCTGTACGCCCTGGGCGTCCGCTATATGACCCTCACCCACAATGACAATGTCCCCTGGGCGGACTCCGCGACGGACGAGCCGGGGGTGGGCGGCCTGTCCGCCTTCGGCCGTGAGGTCGTACGGGAGATGAACCGCACCGGCATGCTGGTGGACCTCTCCCATGTGGCCGCGACGACCATGCGGGACGCGCTGGACACCTCCGAGGCGCCGGTGATCTTCTCGCACTCCTCGGCGCGCGCGGTGTGCGACCACCCGCGCAACATCCCCGACGACATCCTCGAACGCCTCCCGGTGAACGGCGGGATGGCGATGGTGACCTTCGTCCCGAAGTTCGTCCTCCAGGCGGCCGTGGACTGGACGGCGGCGGCCGACGACAACATGCGCGCCCACGGCTTCCACCCCCTGGACGGCACGGCCGAGGCGATGAAGGTCCAGCGCGCGTACGAGACGGCCCACCCGCGCCCGGTCGCCACGGCGGCCACCGTCGCGGACCACCTCGACCACATGCGCGAGGTGGCGGGCATCGACCACCTGGGCATCGGCGGCGACTACGACGGCACCCCCTTCACCCCCGACGGCCTCACCGACGTCTCCGGCTACCCCCACCTGATCGCGGAACTCCTGGACCGCGGCTGGTCCCGCCCCGACCTGGCCAAGCTCACCTGGCAGAACGCGGTACGGGTACTGGGCGCGGCGGAGGACGTGGCCCGGGACGCGCAGACCCGCCGGGGCCCGTCGAACGCGACGCTGGAGTCCCTGGACACGCCCGCACCGGCGGACGCCTGAGGTACACCCGACCTGCGTAGTCCGTGGGGCGTAATCCGTAGTACGTACGCACCACGTACTACGCACCACGTACTACGGATTACGGGCTACGGGCTACGGGCTTACGGCAGGTTCCGCGCCATCACGATCCGCTGCACCTGATTCGTGCCCTCGTAGATCTGTGTGATCTTCGCGTCCCGCATCATCCGCTCCACCGGGTAGTCGCGGGTGTAGCCGTAGCCGCCGAGGAGCTGGACGGCGTCCGTGGTGACCTCCATGGCGACGTCGGAGGCGAAGCACTTGGCCGCCGCGCCCTGGAAGGTGAGGTCGGCGTCGCCGCGCTGGGACTTGGCCGCCGCCGCGTAGGTCAGCTGGCGGGCGGCCTCGATCTTCATGGCCATGTCGGCGAGCATGAACTGGATGCCCTGGAAGTCGCCGATCGGCTTGCCGAACTGCTTGCGCTCCCTGACGTAGCCCTTGGCGTAGTCGAGGGCGCCCTGGGCGATGCCGAGGGCCTGCGCGGCGATGGTGATGCGGGTGTGGTCCAGGGTCTTCATCGCGGTGGCGAAACCGGTGCCCTCGGCGCCGATCATGCGGTCCGCCGGGATACGGACGTTGTCGAGATAGACCTCGCGGGTCGGGGAGCCCTTGATGCCGAGCTTCTTCTCGGGGGCGCCGAAGGAGACACCGGCGTCCGACTTCTCCACGACGAAGGCGGAGATGCCCTTGGAGCGCTTCTCCGGGTCGGTCACGGCCATCACGGTGTAGTACTCGGAGACGCCCGCGTTGGTGATCCAGCGCTTCACGCCGTTGAGGACGTAGTGGTCCCCGTCGCGTACCGCCTTCGTCTTCATCCCGGCCGCGTCCGAGCCCGCGTCCGGCTCGGACAGGCAGTACGAGAACATCCCGTCGCCCTTGGCCAGCGGGGTCATGTACCGCTTCTTCAGCGACTCGGAGCCGGACAGGATCACCGGCAGCGAGCCCAGCTTGTTGACGGCGGGGATCAGGGACGAGGACGCACAGACCCGGGCCACCTCCTCGATCACGATGACCGTCGCCAGCGCGTCGGCGCCCGCGCCCCCGTACTCCTCCGGTACGTGCACCGCGTGCAGGTCGTTCGCCGTCAGGGCGTCCAGCGCCTCTTGCGGGAAGCGCGCCTCCTCGTCCACCACGGCGGCGTACGGCGCGATCTTCGCCTCGGCCAGCGCGCGGACGGCGTCGCGGAGCATGTCGTGCTCCTCCAACGGTCGGTACAGGTCGAATTCAGCCGATCCGGCCACGGTGTCTCACGCTCCAAAGACGGGGTGAAGCTGATGCTAATTACCGTTAAGTAACTCGAATTTTAGAGGCCGGTCCGGCCGACGGGTACGTGAGCTAGGCGACAGCGGCAAAGTGCCCGTTGAAGCGGGGTGCGTACCCCCGACTATGCTCGGGCACCGCGCCCCGCGACGCATGTTCGACGAAGTTCCGGCTTCGCTCCCGTCTTCTCCGTCTTCCCCCGTCCTCCCCGTCCTCTGGAGTACCGCATGGCCCTGAAGATCACCGTGATCGGCACCGGCTACCTCGGCGCGACCCACGCCGCGGCCATGGCGGAGCTGGGCTTCGAGGTGCTCGGCCTGGACGTGGTCCCCGAGAAGATCGAGATGCTGCGCGCGGGCCGGGTCCCGATGTACGAGCCGGGCCTCGAAGAACTGCTGCGCAAGCATGTGGCCGGGATCGAGGGCGCCACCGGACGGCTCCGCTTCACCACCGACTACGCGGAGGCCGCCGCGTTCGGCGACGTCCACTTCGTCTGTGTGAACACCCCGCAGAAGCACGGCGAGTACGCCTGCGACATGAGCTACGTCGACGCCGCCTTCGCCTCGCTCGCCCCCCACCTCACCGGCCCAGCCCTGGTCGTCGGCAAGTCCACCGTGCCCGTCGGCTCCGCCGACCGTCTCGCCGCCTACCTCGCCGCCCACGCGCCCGCCGGGCAGGACGCCGAACTGGCCTGGAACCCGGAGTTCCTGCGCGAGGGCTACGCCGTCAACGACACCCTGCGCCCCGACCGGATCGTGGCCGGAGTGCGCAGCGAGCGCGCCGAGAAACTGCTGCGCGAGGTGTACGCGGGCCCGATCGCCGAGAACACCCCCTTCGTGGTCACCGACTTCCCGACCGCCGAACTGGTGAAGACCGCCGCGAACTCCTTCCTCGCCACCAAGATCTCCTTCATCAACGCCATGGCCGAGGTCTGCGAGGCCGCCGACGGCGATGTGCTCCGGCTCGCCGAGGCCATCGGGTACGACGACCGGATCGGCGCCAAGTTCCTGCGGGCCGGTATCGGCTTCGGCGGCGGCTGTCTGCCCAAGGACATCCGGGCCTTCATGGCGCGCGCCGGGGAACTGGGCGCCGACCAGGCGCTGACCTTCCTGCGCGAGATCGACTCGATCAACATGCGCCGCCGCGGCCAGATGGTGGAGATGACCCGCGAGGCCCTCGGCGGCGGCTCCTTCCTGGGCCGCCGGGTCGCCGTCCTCGGCGCCGCGTTCAAGCCCGACTCCGACGACGTACGCGACTCCCCGGCCCTGAACGTCGCCGGGCAGATCCATCTCCAGGGCGGCCAGGTCACGGTGTACGACCCGAAGGGCATGGCCAACGCCAAGCGGCTGTTCCCGACCCTGGCCTACGCCGACACCGCGACGGAGGCGGTACGCGGCGCCCATGTCGTCCTGCATCTGACCGAGTGGCGGGAGTTCCGCGAGCTGGACCCGGCCGCGCTCGGCGAGGCCGCCGAGTCCCGGGTGATCCTGGACGGCCGTAATGCCCTGGACCCGGAGCGCTGGCGCCGGGCGGGCTGGACGTACCGCGCGATGGGCCGCCCGACCGCCTGAGCGGTTGACGGGAGCGACGCCGGTTCGGCCGAGGCTCAGTCGGCCGAACCGGCGCACGGTCGCATTCTGCACCACGGGGGTCGGCGCCGGACAGCGAACGCGTGGTGGATCACGCCTTCTTGGACGCCGGCCCGGCTGCTCCCTCGGCCACTCCCACGGACGCCCTGCGGGCCGCCCCGTTGGACGCCCCGGTGGCCCGGTGGATCACGCCCCCTTGGCCCGGTACCGGCGCATCTTCGCGCGCGCTCCGCACACCTGCATCGAGCACCAGCGGCCCCGTCCGGCCGGGCTGCGGTCGTAGTACGCCCAGTGGCATCGCGGCAGCTCGCACGCCTTGAGCCGGAGCCAGGTGCCCGCCGTGACCGCCTCCGCGACGGCCGCCGCGACCCGCGACAGCAGTGGCCCCGCGTCCACGGGGGCCAGCCGCGCCGACCCGTCCCGCTCGTCGACCGCCACATACAGCGGGGCCCGCGCCAGCAGTACGCCCAGGGGGGTCACCGCGCGGTGCGGCGGGTGCCCGGCATGGGCGAGACAGGCCGCGCGCAGCGACTCGCGCAGTACGGCCACGTCGGCGAGGTCGCGCTCGGCGATCCCGAAGGGCGCACGTCCCTCAGGAGTGTCGAGAGCGTCCCGGCCCGACTCCAGATCCAGAGTGTTGACGAGCGCCTCGACCAGTTCCAGGCCACCGGGCGCGGGAGATCGGTCGTTCACGCTTGCGAGGTTACCTGTACTCGGGCATGATGCGGTAACGGCCGCGGTTACCGCATGATGGCCATTGCAGGTAACTCCACGCAAACAGCCCTCTTGCAGGTAACTCCGCTCACACTCCCTGGGAGGAAAATCATGGCTCTCGCGACACTGGGTGAAGTGGTCCTGGACTGCCGCGACCGGCACGCCCTCGCCGCCTTCTACCTCGAGGTGCTCGGCGGAACGCTGAACGACGAGGACGACTGGCTGGAACTGCGCCTGCCGGACGGCCAGACCCTGGCGTTCCAGGAGACGCCGGACCATGTGGCCCCCGAGTGGCCGTCGGGCGACCGCTCCCAGCAGTTCCACCTGGACCTGATGGTCCCGGACCTCGACACGGCGGAAACGGCAGTCCTGGCCCTGGGCGCCAAGCCACTGGACACGGCGCCAGGACGCAACTGGCGGGTGTACGCGGACCCGGCGGGGCATCCGTTCTGTCTGTGCCGCGCCTGAGACGTCGGGCTCAGGTGGACGGCGTGACCGGGGCCCGCAGGCCGAGCCACTGCTCGGCGTCCCAGGCATGGAACCGCTCCACCTCGGTGAACCCCAGCTTCGCCGCGAGGCGCATCGAGCCGACGTTGGCGGTCTGGGTGGCCAGCACCACCGGCTCGCCGGGAAGGACGCCGTCGAGCCAGTCGAGCGCCGCCGAGCACGCCTCGGCGGCGTACCCGAATCCCCAGGCGCGCGGCAGGAACAGATAGCCGAGATCGGCCTTCCCGGCGGCGGCCGGGCGATGCCGCTGTGCGGCTCTCCTGAGCAGGATCTGGCCGATCATCGCCCCGTCGAGTTCGACGACGAAACACCCGGGCCACCGCCCGGGCACCGCAGGCATCTCGCGCTCAAGCTCGTCACGCGACCGGGGACCACCGAGGTAGGTGTGCACCTCCGGCGACGCCAGCAACTCGACGAACACCGCACGGTCCCGGGCCTCGGCCTCACGCAGCACCAGCCGCTCGGTCCTGATCGGAGCGGGCGGCCAGGCGACGGGTCCGAGGTCGGTCATACCGGCCAGCCAATCAGCGGGGTCGACGGCGATCAAGACGCGCGGGCCGGATCAAGACGCGCGGGCCGATCAGGGCATCGGCCCGGGGGCCCGCACTCACCAGCGGGGCCGGGGCCTGTATCCACGCTCAGATCGGCTCGACGGCGATGCGAAGGTGGCACAGTCGGCGCAGGTCATCGGCGTCGCTCGTGACGACTGTGACGTCGCCGTGTTCCACATGAGCCGTAGCCGCGAGCATCGCATCGATGGCGTACTTGTGGCCGTGCAGGCTTTTGGCGGCGAGCAGTCTGCTGGCCGCACGTGCGATCTCCTCGGTGACGGGGCGCACCTTGGTCAGGGAAACGGCATGGTCGAACGCCGCCTGGGGCACCTTCGGGTCGCGTGCCTCCACCAGCGTGGCCGCACTCGTCACGACGAGCAGGTCCAGGCTGCGGGCGATATCCAGCCAGACGGTCATGTCGCGGTGTCGGCGGGAGAGCTTGGAGAGGGCCTCGCTATCCAGAACGAGAGTCCCGCTCATGCAGCGTCCGCTGGAGCGGACTTGCCGCGGTGGGCAGCGTGGTGGGCGCGGATGCGCTCGGCCCTGGCCGACACCTCGGCCGGGTCGACAGGGCCGTGCTCCGCCTCAGCGGCGGCGATGTACTCGTCGATGGCCTCGCGCTGGAGCTGCCGCTGTACGGCCTCCTCGATATAGGACGAGACGTTCTGTTTGCCGGCGCGTGCGCGAATCGCCTCCAAGGTCTCGGCGCGCAGAGAAACGCTGGTGACTCGGGTCTTGCCAGGACGGGGCTTATCCATAGAGGAAGTGTAGTACACAGCCTATTAACTCGCTGGCGCTTCGAGCGTGGGTGCTCTCGTGACCGGTGGCTACCGGCGGTCGGCGACCAGCTCACTGAGGCGGTCGCCGATCACGGAGACGCCCGGACGGGGCTGATGCTCGTAGTACCAGGGCTTCCGTCGGCGTAGCAGGCTCTCGCCGTGTTCGCTCCAGGTGAATCCGGGCTTCTTCAGGAGCTTTTGGAACACCACGTCCGTTGTCTCCGGGTGGGCGGCGGCCAGTCGGCGGATCGGCAGTGGCGCGATCGACTCCTCACGCAGGTACGTGCGCAACAGGTCCTGATGCTGTCTGCGGCCCGCGAGGGCCGGGTCCGTGAAGAGGTCTCGCAGCATTCCGTAGTCCGCGTAGAAGTTGAGCCCGTCGACCTCGTCGTAGATGACGCCGATGGTGTGCGAGTCCGCGAGTTCTTGAGGCAGTTCGAAGAGGGGCAGGTCCAGGCGAGGGAGCCGCCTTCCCCGGGCACGGTCGGAAGGTGCGGCGGCGGCGGCGGTCTCCTGGCGGTGGCGGTAGTAGGCGTTGATACGGTCCTCGGCCTCGGCAGGCGGCAGGACCAGTTCGTCGCCGCCGCAGAACTCGACGAACGCGGCCCGGTCCTCCCGCATCCGCTGCCACCCCTGTTCGATCTTCACCGGGTTGCGGAAGACCAGTTCGGGCCGGCTGGTCGCCAGGTGGAGAGCGGCCCGGGCGATCTCGGTGGCGCTGGACCTGGGGTAGCTCGACATCGCCCCGGACACCAGCCACGCCCCGCCGGTCGAGTGGACCGGTACCAGGCAGGTGTGGAGGAAGCTCCCCTTGGACACCCCGCGGAACGCCGCCCGCCCGGCATTGGAGTACGTGCGGTACTCCAGGTCGTCGACCAGGTTCAGCAGGACGACGGCATCACCTTCCTTGCGCCGGACCTCGAAGATGCCCTCGACCGGGTCACGCCAGCCGAGCAGCATCTCCCGGTCGACCGCGGTCAGGTCCTTCCGTCCGGCGACGAACCGGTCCACCACGGTCGAGCCGTCCGGCAGGCGGTACCGCAGGATGAAGTGGTCGGTGATCCGGATCGCCTCGCCCTCGTCCAACTGCCGCTCAGGCCCTGCGGCCTCCAGCAGGAGGGGCGTCAGCCACCGGTCGAAGCGGGCGCTCTGCGCGAAGGCGACCAGCTGCCCCTTCAACTCGGCGCTGCGCTCGATGAGATCGGTCAGCGACGGTCGACCGGCGCCCTGATGCGTGCCCATGGGGGCCACGGTAGCGGCCCCCATCGCGACGCCGGGCGTGGCTTCCTCGCCCGGCTCCGCCGGCGATCACCTGCCGTGGCGGCCGTTCCGGAGCGGGTCAGTCGCCGGTGACCGTCACCTTCTCGTCGTTCTTCAGCTCATCCACCAGCGTCTTCACCTTCTCCGTGTCCCACTGGAGGTTGCCGTTGGCCGAGTTGCCCGCCAGTGGCATGTTCATCGAGGTGCCGTCGCCGCCGCTGACGCCCTTCATCGCCCAGAACATGCCGGCCAGGTCGTACAGGCCCATGTCCTTGTCGACGGTCAGGGCGTCCAGGCCCGCGCCCAGGGTCGGGTAGAGCGCGAAGGGGTTGAGGACCGTGCCCGGCGTGGCCACCTGATTGGCGAGGGCGGACAGGAACGCCTGCTGGTTCTTGGTGCGGTCCAGGTCGGAACCGGCGAGCGCGTACCGGGTACGGACGAAGGCGAGAGCCTCCTCGCCGTTCAGGGTCTGCGTGCCCTTCTTGAGGTCCGCCCCGGAATTCGTGTCCTTGATGTCCTGCGGGATGTCCATCTCGACGCCGCCGACCGCGTCCACGATGTTCGCGAAGCCCGCGAAGCCGATCTCCACGTAGTGGTCGATCCGCAGCCCCGTGTTGAACTCGACGGTCCGCACCAGCAGCTCCGGGCCGTCCTCCGCGTACGCCGCGTTCAGCTTCACCTCGCGGCCGGTGCCCTCGTACGTCTTGCCGGACTCCGAGCCGACGAAGGTCGGGATCTCGACGTTCGAGTCACGGGGGAGGGAGACGAGGGTGGAGCCGTTGCTGCCGGTGTGCAGGATCATCATCGAGTCCGTGCGCTTGCCCTCCGTGGACCCGGTGTTCAGTTCCTTCTGCTCCTCGGCCGTCATGCCCTCACGGCTGTCGGACCCGACGATCAGATAGTTCGTGCCCTCGCCCTCCTCCGGGCGGTCGATCACCTTCGACAGATCGACCTCGCGGTTGAGCTTGGAGTCGGCCCAGAAGTAGGTGGCCACCGACGTGACGACCAGCACCGTCACCACGGTGATCGCGGTCACCTTGATCCGGCGCCGCCAGTTCGGCGCGGGGCGCGGCCCGCCCGCCCCGGGGCCGCCGTGGCCGCCGGACCCGCGGCCACCGGGATTGCCGCCGTACACCTGGCCGGTGTTGTAGCCACTGTCATAGGAGTCGCCGCTTTGGCCCGGCCCGCTCCCGTACGACGGCTGCCGCGGGACTCCGTCGTACGGCGGATGCGGGGGCTGCTGCGGGGGAACGGGCGGCCGGCCACCGGGACCGGACGGCCCGCGGCGCACCTGGCGCATCACCTGCGCGCCCTCCGGCTGCGCGCTCGCGCTGCCGCCGCCGTAGCGGTTGCCGCGGCCTGCGCCGCCGCGGTTGTCGCTGCCGCGGTTGTCGTCCGACGATCCCTGGGGCCAGTCATTCATGGGCCTTAGTGTGCAGTGCGCGACTATGCGCCCCACAAGGTTCACAGGAAAATCGGAGCGGGGCTGTTGCGAACCTGACACAAACGCCCTGATAAGTCCCCGATAAGTCCCTGACGAGTTCCCTGATACGTCCCTGATGAGTCCCTGATCTGTTCCCCGCCTAGGCTGGTCGGTATGACAGAGCGAGCCGGGTCCTCCGGCCTCCCCGGCAAGGCGACGTCCGCGTCCCGGACCACGCTCAGCACGATCATGGGCCACAACGACACGAATCTGCTGGGGACCGTCCACGGCGGCGTGATCATGAAGCTGGTGGACGACGCGGCGGGCGCGGTCGCCGGGCGGCACAGCGGCGGGCCCGCCGTCACGGCGTCCATGGACGAGATGGCGTTCCTGGAGCCGGTCCGGGTGGGCGACCTCGTCCATGTGAAGGCCCAGGTCAACTGGACCGGGCGGACCTCCATGGAGGTCGGCGTCCGGGTCCTCGCCGAGCGCTGGAACGAGTCGACGCCCGCGACGCAGGTCGGCTCCGCGTACCTCGTCTTCGCGGCGGTCGACGCCGACGGGCGCCCCCGCCCCGTCCCTCCCGTCATCACCGAGACGGAACGCGACAAACGGCGCTACCAGGAGGCCCAGATCCGCCGCACCCACCGCCTGGCCCGCCGCCGCGCGATCATGGAGCTACGGGAGAGGCGGGCGGCGGAGGGCATCGAGGACTGACGCGGAGCTGCGGGCGCGGTGAGTGATACGCCGGTACCCGCACGCTAGCCGCACCCCACCTCATCCCCCCGTACCACCCCGTCGGCAGACCCCGCCGGCTCCGTCGCCCGCACCTCGCGCACCGACCGGAAATCCGACCCCACCGTCACCTTCAGCACCGGCCCCTGGCCCTTCACCTCCCGCAGCTCGCTGCCCGGGAGCGCTGCCGCGAGGGACTTCGCCGAGCGGTCCCAGCGCGGGTCGTAGGAGACGACCGTGCGCTCGGCCCCCGGCCGCTCCGCGTTCGTCGGCTGCCGGGTGGTCCGGAACCCCTCCGCCGCCAGCGCCGTGTCCACCCGCTTCCCCAGACCCGCACTCTCCGTGCCGTTCTCGACCTGGACCTGGATCTGGCCCGGCGGCACCGGCACCCGCACCGGTTCCCGCGCGGGCGCCGGCGTCCCCGTGCGCCCCGACAGCGGCTGGTCCTCGCGCAGGGCCCGGAAGAGCTGCTCCGAGCGCACCGGGTCCCACTTCAGCGTGGAACCGATGCCCTTGACGACGTACCCCATCTGCCCGATCGGGACGGTCGTGAACTCCGAGGAGGACGGGGAGAAGTTGCGCATCGCCCGGCCGAGGTCGAGCAACTCGTCCGTGCCGAAGCCCTTGTCCGCCCGCACCGACCCGAGGACCGCCCGCGTCACGTCCCGGAACTTCATCGGGTTCAGCAGCACCCCCGACGACGTGGCCCGCTCCAGCAGCGCCGCCAGGAACCGCTGCTGCCGCTGCATCCGCCCCAGGTCCGACCCCCCGTCGACATGCCGGGCGCGGACGAACTGGAGCGCCTGGCCGCCGCTCATCCGATGGCGTCCGGCGGGGAGGTTCAGCCCCGTGTACGTGTCCTTCACCGGCTCGGCCGTGCAGATCTCGACGCCGCCCAGCACATCCACCGTCTTCATGAAGCTGGTGAAGTCGACCTCCAGATAGTGGTCGATCTTCACCTTCGTCAGCGCCTCCACCGTACGGACCGTCAGCTGCGGCCCGCCCTCCGCGTACGCCGCGTTCAGCTTGATGGGATGGGCGCCGTGCCGCTTGCCCGTCGTGGCGTCGGTGTGCGCGGGCAGTTCGGCGTACGAGTCGCGCGGCAGGCTCACCACACTGGCCCGCTCCCGGTCCTCCGAGATGTGCACCATCATGATCGTGTCGGTGCAGTGGCAGGGCGCGCCGCCCAGCCGGTACGCCCGCCGCTCGGCCTCGGAGATCTTGTCCCGGCCGTCGGTGCCGACCAGCAGGACATTCATGCCGTGCCCGGCGCGCGGCCGGTTCTTCATGTCCTTGAACGGGTCGACGCGCGCGATGTCCGCGTCCAGGCCGCTCATCACCGCGTGCCCGATCCCGGCCGACGCCAGCACCACCACCGACAGCGTGGTCACCGCCCGCATGGCCCAGCGCGGGCGGCGACGTGGCCGTTCCGCCGGACGGCCGGTACGTGAGCGGCCCTGTGCGGGACGGGGTGGGCGGCGGCGCGGACCGGCGGGCGACCGGGGTGGCGTGCTGGACATGGGGGGACACCTCCGGCGGAGCCTGGGCGAGCGGCCTGCCGGGATGCAGACCCCGGCCGTGAGCACGGTAGGCCCATACGATCTGCGACCTGGCGCCAGCGCACCCGGCGGCGCGCGAGCGTGTCCCCCGTTCGCGGTAACGTGAGCACCGATGAACGCCAACTCCGAGATGCAGCTCCCCGCCGTTTCCGTGATCATGCCCGTCCTCAACGAGGAGCGGCATCTGCGCGGAGCCGTCCACGCGATCCTCGCGCAGGAGTACGCCGGTGAGATGGAGGTCGTGATCGCCCTCGGCCCCTCCACCGACCGCACGGACGAGATCGCCGCCGCCCTGGTCGCCGAGGACCCCCGCGTCCACACCGTGCCCAACCCGACCGGGCGTACCCCCGCCGCGCTCAACGCCGCCATCAAGGCGTCCCGGCACCCGATCGTGGTCCGCGTCGACGGCCACGGCATCCTCTCCCCGAACTACATCGCCACCGCCGTACGGCTCCTCGCGGAGACCGGCGCGCAGAACGTCGGCGGCATCATGCACGCCGAGGGCGAGAACGACTGGGAGCACGCCGTCGCCGCCGCGATGACCTCGAAGATCGGCGTCGGCAACGCCGCGTTCCACACGGGCGGCGCGGCCGGTGCCGCCGAGACCGTCTACCTCGGGGTGTTCCGGCGCGAGGCGCTGGAGCGGCAGGGCGGTTACAACGAGGAGTTCATCCGCGCCCAGGACTGGGAGCTGAACTTCCGCATCCGCGAGGCCGGCGGCCTGATCTGGTTCTCGCCGGAGCTGAAGGTGTCGTACCGCCCGCGTCCGAGCGTGCGCGCCCTCGCCAAGCAGTACAAGGACTACGGACGTTGGCGGCATGTCGTCGCCCGGTACCACGCCGGCTCCATCAATCTGCGCTATCTCGCCCCGCCGGTGGCGGTGTGCGCCATCGCGGCGGGCCTGGTGGTGGGGGTGGCGCTGACGCCGTGGGGGCTGGTGATCCCGGGCGGGTATCTCGCGGCGATCGCCGCCGGGTCGCTGCCCGCGGGCAAGGGGCTGCCGCTCAGGGCCCGCCTCCAGATCCCGCTCGCCCTCGCCACCATGCACATGTCGTGGGGCTTCGGCTTTCTGACCAGCCCGAAGTCCCTGGCCAGGAAGGTCATCGCGTCCCGCCGCCCGGCGGTGCTCAGCGCGAGCTGAACACCACGGAGGGGGCGCGGGCTCACCGGATGCGGCTCGGGTCCACCGGGTGTCGTCAGCGTTCACCGGGTGTCGTCAGCGTTCACCAGGTGCAGTTCGGGTTCACCAGGTGTAGTTCGGGTTGACCTCCATGCACGCCGTGTCGTCCGCGCCGTTGAGCGGGTTCGCGGACTCGGGCATGGTGTCGTCGGCCTCCGGCGCCCGGTACTCCGTACCCTCACGCCAGTCCGCGCCCACGACCAGGGTCACCCCCGTGACGTCCGTGGTCTGCTGCACCGCGTCCGCCGGGACGCCCAGCGCCGCCGCCACCCGGTGCGCGTCGCCCTCCAGATCGGTGCTCGGGTAGCGCACCACGGTCCGCTCCTCGCTCAGCGCGGACGACTGATCGGCGAACGCGTCGCCGAAGCCCCGCTCCACCAGCAGAGCGGCCACCGCACTCGCCCGCCCGCTCGCCGGTCCGAGCACCTCGGTGCGGGTGCCGTTCTGCACCTGTACGGCGATCTCGGCGTCGTCGGCCGCAGGATCGGTGGGCGCCGGGGGCTCCTCGGCAGGTCCCTTCGGCGCGTCCTTGCCGTCCAGCGCGATGTCCTCGCGCACCAGCCGGAACACCTGCTCGGCGTCCTCGGTCGGCTCGACCCGCGCGCCCACGTACCGGTTGGGCATCGTCGTCATCGTGATCCGCTCCGGCTCGACCTTGCGCAACTCGTTGCTGAGGTCGTACAGCTTCTTGACGGTGTCCAGGCCCTCGTCGACGGTGAGCGCCCGCGTCGCCTCCTCGACCAGCCGGCGCAGCTTGTTGGGGCTGCTGAGGGTGGCGTTGGCGCGCAGCTCGCGGACCATCGAGTTCATGTACATGTGCTGCGCCTTCGCGCGGGCCAGATCGCTGCCGTCCTCGAAGCCGTAGCGGGTGCGCAGCCATTGCAGGGCCTGCTCGCCCTGGATCGAGGTGGTGCCTTCCGCCAGCTTCAGCCCGGAGCCCTTGCCGTCGCTGCTGCGGGAGTGGATGTTGGCGTCCACGCACACCGGCACCCCGCCGATCGCGTCGGCCATGCTCACCACACCCGCGAAGTCGACCATGATGAAGTGGTCGATCCGGATGCCGGTCAGCTCCTCCCAGGTCGCCACCGCACACCCCGGACCGCCGTGGCTCAGGCTCTGATTGGTCATCACCCGGCCGTCGCTCGCCGGGTACACCGTGCCGTCGTCGGGGTCCGTGCACTGGGGGATCTGCACCAGGGTGTCCCGGGGCATGCTGATCACCGACATGTTGGTGCGGTCCGCCGACAGATGGATCAGCATCTGCACATCCGCGAGCGGCGCCGAGCCGAACGTCTCCTTCGCGCCGCCCAGCGCCTGGTTCTCCGCGGTGTCCCGGGCGTCGGAGCCGATGAGCAGGATGTTCAGCGGGGTCTGCCCGGCGGCGTTCGGGGTGGGCGCGGCGACCGCGCTGTCACCGAGGTTGAGATGGTCCTTCTTGAGGTTGTCGTTGAGCCGCTCGTAGTACAGACAACCGGCCCCGGCCACACCGAGCACGACGACGGCGAGCCCACCGGCGACCCACCGCAGAACCCGGCGACGGCGTGGGCGAGGGCGAGGGCGACGCGGGGCTACGTCTCTGTCGGCGCCGTTGCCTATGTCCGGGTCGGCGTCCAAGTCCCGGTCGGTTTCCCGGTTGGTCTCCGGGTCGGTTTCCGGGTCGATGTCCGGCGGTCCGTCGGCGCCCCGGACGGGCGTGAGCGTCCCCTCACCCTGTCCCCCTCGCTCCTTTCGCCCCCCTCGCACACGTTGCTGCGTCATTGTGTCCGTCCTCCCCACCCCTGCGCGGTACGGGGATCAGTGACCCGCGGAGCAGGTCTGCACCAGAACAGATGTGATCTTTTCCAGCAGGTCCCGGGCGGGCAACCCTTGCCTGCGTGACCTGTGTCACCAGCGGTAAGGCGCGTACACCTCCATGCACGGGCTGTCGTCGGAGCCGTTGATGGCGTCGGCGCTGTCGGGGAGGTCCCCGGCCTTCGGCGCCTGCCGCTTCGGGTACGCCGTACCGTCCCGCCAGTCGGAACCCACCACGAGCGTGACCCCCGAGACCTCGGCGGACCGCCGCACCGAACTCAGCGGAATCCCCAGGGAGGTGGCGACCCGCTGGGCATCGCCCGCCAACTCGGCGCTCGGGTACGAGACCTCCGTACGCTCCTGGGCGAGCGACCCCGACGGATCGGCGACCGCCAGGGTGAACCCCGCGCCGACGAGCTGCTCGGTGATCGCCCCGGCCCGCCCGGGGACGGCCGCCTCGGCGTCGGTGCGGGTGCCGTTGCGCACCTGTACGGCGATCTCGGCGTCCGGCGCGGACGGGTCGGTGGCAGCCTTTTCGCTGGCCTCGTCTGCCGGGACCTTCGACGACCCCGACTTCTTGCCATTGGCGTCGAAGGGGATGTCGTCGCGGAGCATCGCCCACAGCTGCTCGGCGTCGGCGCCGTCGGGGACGACATGGTTCTCGTCCTGCGGGTCCTGGACGTTCGGCATGGTCGTCACGGTGATGCGGTCCGTCGGGACGGTCTTGAGCTGCATCCCGAGGTCGTACAGCTTCTTGACCGAGCCGATCTCCTCGGAGACCGTCAGCGAGTCGGTGGCCGACTCCGCCAGGCCCATCAGCCGACCGGTGTCGCTGAACACGCTCTGCTGCTTCAGGGTGCGGATCATCGAGTTCAGATACATGTGCTGGGCGCGGGCGCGCAGCAGATCACTGCCCCAGGCGTGCCGGGTACGCAGCCACTGGAGCGCCTGTTCGCCCTGCACCTTCTGCTTCCCCTTCCGCAGCTTCAGCCCGGAGCCGCCGGACATGCCGGGCAGCGGCCGGTCCCATACGTTCTGCTGGACGCAGACCTCGACGCCGCCGATGGCGTCCGCCATGCTCACCACGCCGGCGAAGTCGATCGTCATCCAGTGGTCGACATAGACGCCGGTGAGGTTCTCCCAGGTGGCGAGCGTGCAGCCGGCGCCGCCGCGGCCCAGGGACTCGTTGATGATGGCGTTGGTCGCGGGGTAGGTCTCGCCGCTCTCGGGGTCCTTGCACTCCGGTATGTCGACCCGGGTGTCGCGCGGGATGGTCACCACGGACGCGTTCCGGCGGTCGGCGGAGAGATGGATCAGCATCTGCACATCGCCGAGCGGGGGACTGTCCCGGTGGTCGCGGCTGCCGCCCAGCGCCACGTTCGCGTCGGAGGCGCGGCTGTCGGAGCCGATGAGCAGGATGTTCAGCGGGGTCTGCCCGGCGGCGTTCGGCGCGGTGCGCTCCGCCTTGGAATCACCGCTGCTGCGCTCGCCCTTCTCCAGATTGCCGTTGAGGTGCTGGTAGTAGAGGTATCCGGCACCGGCCGTCCCGAGGATCACCACGGCGAGCGTGCCGGCGGACCAGCGCAGCAGCCGCCCCGACCCGGCACGGCCGCGCCGCGTGCGCGTCCCAGGGGCACCGCGTGAGCCCCGTGAGCCCCGTGGGCCGCGTCGGCCCCGTGAGCCGCGCGTGGTCAGCGGCATCGTGTCATCGACCGCGGGCGTATCCCCCCGCACACTGCTCCCGCTCAACTCCCCGCCCCTCCCCGCCCCTCGAACCCACTCCACTCCCACTCCACCGACACCGATCGGCTACCTGTCAGACCCTTGAGCCCACGCAGTGGTTGGCCACACCACGGTAAAAATCCCACGCGGAGCTGACGGAGGGGCGTACGGGCACCGGGGAAGCCCCGGCCGGACACCGGCTGGCCCTCCCCGAAACCGCAGGTGAGCGACGCCGTCGGGGGCGGGATCGCCGGGTGCGGGGGAGGGGCGGCGGGGCGAAAGTGGGTGCGGGGGCTGGGCTGGGAGATGGGTGCCCACCGACGGGTGGGCGAGGGACGGTCGCGGGAGGTGGGCGCCGGTGGGCGGGAGGGATAGGTGCGGTGAGGTGGGCGCCGGTGGGCGGGAGGGATAGGTGCGGTGAGGTGGGTGCCGGTGGGCGGGGGTGGGATCGGCGCGGGAGGTGGGTGACGCTGGACGGGAACGACGAGTGCGGGAGGCGAGACAGTGGCCGGGTGCCGGGT
Organism: Streptomyces sp. NPDC056734; assembly: GCF_042790455.1. NCBI lineage: Bacteria > Bacillati > Actinomycetota > Actinomycetes > Kitasatosporales > Streptomycetaceae > Streptomyces > Streptomyces sp. NPDC056734. Next base: position 30,976 of record NZ_JBHTZD010000024.1, on the reverse strand, counting down.
GCCGGGTGCCGGGCCGGGCACGCGAGTGCCCGAGTGCCCGAGTGACGGTCACGGAGAACGCCGCCCGACCCCAACCCCCCAGGGGCGCGGGGAACTGCGCGACCAGCCCCCACCCACCCGCACCGGACGACGAAGCTACCCCACCCGCACCGGACGACGAAGCTACCCCACCCGCACCGGACGACGAAGCTACCC
>NZ_JBHTZD010000024.1:0-30684 GCF_042790455.1 Streptomyces sp. NPDC056734 | reverse complement strand
CCCACCCACCACAAAACCCGGCATCACCTCGCGCGAGCGACTAGCTGGCGCACAGCACCTCATCCGCCGTCGACTTCTCCACATCAGGCGCCTCGGTAGGCGCGGTGAGCGAGGTCCCCGGCCCCTCGAAGTCCTCCCCGAGAATCAACGTCATCGTCGGCTGCCCCTGAGAGTTGGTCACACTCTCCCCCGGCTTCATCGCGGCCCCCGACAGCCCCATGATCTCGGCGAGCTTCCGCGCCTGATCGGCCTGATCCGGCGCGTACTCCAGCGTCGTGGTCGCCTGCTCCGCCGCCGCGTTCCCCGCGTTCTCGGACTTGACGACCCCCTCCTCGATCTGGAGCCAGGACAGCGTGGTCCCCGCCGACCCGGCCTCCGCACCACCGTTGAGGATCTGCACCCGCACCTCCGACGCATCGGACTGAGTGCCTTCGAGCCGCTCGGCGATCTCCGCCTTCTCGGCCGCCGCGGCGGCCGCCTCCTGCTCCTTGACCTCGGTGAAGGAAACGTCGTTGTTGATGGCGTCGAAGACCTCGGGCGCCTGGGTCTCGTTCACCACGACGGTGACCGGAGTCTCCTCGGCCGGGTTGTCTATGACCGGCACGGTGGTGAAGGTGATGTTCTTGGTCGGCACCTTCTTCAGCTCCAGCGCCACGTCCGTGAGCGTGCTGACCTTGCCGATCCCGGTGTCCACGGTGAGCGCCTCGGTGGCCGCCTCGGCGAGGTCGAGCAGCTTGCTCGGACTGGTCAGCGTGTCGCTGGAGGACATCTTGCGCATCAGCGACGCCAGGAACTGCTGCTGCACCTTGATCCGGTCCAGGTCCCCCTGGTTGCCCCAGCTGTGCCGGGTCCGTACGAACGCCAGCGCCTGCTCGCCCTCGATGGTGGACACACCCGCCGGCAGCACCAGCCCGGAGTCCGGGTCGTCGACCGGCTCCTCCACACAGACCTCGACACCGTCGACCGCCGTGGTCAGCGTCTTGATCGCGTTGAAGTCGGCCATCATGAAGTGGTCCGGCTTGATACCGGTGACCTCCTCGACCGTCCGCATGGTGCAGCCCGCGTCCCGGCCCTCCTGGCCCAGGCTGGTGTTGAAACGGACGCCCGTGCTGCCCGCGACGATCTCCTCGGAGCCGTCCTCCTGGAGGGTCGGGCAGTCCGGGATGTCGACGATCAGGTCGCGCGGGATGCTGAGCGCGGTCGCGTTCGTGCGGTCCTTGGAGACATGCAGCAGGATCGTGGTGTCCGCGTGACCCTCGCTGCCCGTGTCGCCGTACCCGTCATTGCCCTCACCGGTGCGTTTGTCGGTGCCGATGAGCAGGATGTTGAACGCCTCGTCCTTGGAGAAGCTGCCGGCACCCGCGTCGCCGACGTCCGTCGTACTGACGTTGCCTTCCAGATGGCGCAGATACAGATAGCCGGAGACGCCGACCGCGAGCAGGACGAGGGCCATCGAGCCGCCGGTCCACATCAGCGCCTTCTTCGTCCGCGCCTTCTTCGCCGGACGCCGTCCACGCCGTCCGGGCGCCGGCTCCTCGGGACCGGTCCGGCGGCGGCGTGGCCCGGGGACGTCCCGGCCGGGCGCGACCCGCCCAGGAGCCTCACGGGTCTCCCGGTTCACCGAGATCTGCTCGTCCGCCCGGCCCTGGCCCGACCGGCTCTGCGCCGACCGGGATTTCCCGGCTCGGGTCTGCCCGGCCGCCCGGGACTCCCGGCCGGTCCGCGCCGCATTCCCCGAGCGCGACGGTCTGCCCGTTCTGCGCTGCCCGGGAACCGGCGACTGCGGTGCGGAAGTGCCCAGTTGCAGTTCGTATTCGCCGGTGTTCGGATTGAGCACCCACTGGTCTGCGGGATCGACATTCTCCGCTCGCCCACGGCCTTGCGCGTCCACGGTTGTCCGAATCCTCCGTCGGGGCCACGCGGCGCCTTCCCCCTCAAAGGCGCTCGGGTCTCGTACACACGGTGCTCGACACCACGACGATCGCGGGTCAGGTGCACCGAAGCGCTCACACTAGCCGTCCAGTTCGGCGTCCAGCGACGGCGGGCCGAAATTCCCCGCCCCTACAACTGGGCAATCCAGCCCATTTCTTTGAACACCCATACGTTCACTTGGCACCCGCTTTACCCGTGACCGACGCCACGTCTCATCGGCAGCTCTCCTCGGCCGCCGTGTTCCCCCGAAATGTCGGTTCGGCCGAGACGTCGCCTTCCCCCGGCGCCGACTTCTCCCCCCGAGCCGACTTCTCCTCCCGCGCGACCTCGACCGGCGCATCTGTGCGCAGACGTTCGAAGAGTCGCTCGGCGGCCGGTTCCACGAGCTGATCGCGATTGGCGTTGTGGACGTACGACTCCCTCGGCACCGTAAGGAATTGAACCCGCTCGGTGGGGATGTCCCGCAGCCCGCGAACGAGGTCGTACAGACTCCGCAGACTCGCCAGTCCCGGATCGGTGGTGAGGGACGAGGTGGCCGCGTCGAGCACGGGATAGAGCTTCGCCGGATTCAGCAGTACGTCATTGCCGCGCACCGTCTTCACCAGCGCCGCGAGGAACTGCTGCTGGCGTTCCATCCGGTCGGTGTCGCTGCCGTCGCCGAGGGACTTGCGGACCCGGACGTAACCGAGGGCCTGTTCCCCGTCGAGCTTCACCCGGCCCGCGGGCAGCCGCAGTTTGGCAGCCTTGTCGTGAATGGGCTCGGCGAGACAGATCTCGACGCCGTCGAGGGCGTCCACGATCTTCTTGAACCCATTGAAGTCGACGACCAGATGATGGTCGATCCGGATGTCCGTCAGCTTTTCCACGGTCCGTACGGTGCACGCCGAACCGCCGTTCTCGAAGGCGTGGTTGAACACCGTGAACGCAGGGGAGGTCCGGGTGCCGTCCGGCCCGCGGCAACTCGGCACGTCCACCATCAGATCGCGGGGAATGGAAACGGCCGTCGCGCTGTCCCGCCCGGCCGGCAGATGCAGCAGGATCGTGGTGTCGGAACGCTGGGTGCCATTGTCCCGCCCGTAGGTCCGGTTGCCCGTCCCGGCGCGGGTGTCGGACCCGATGACCAGGATGTTCTGCGCGCCCTTCACCAGCGCGGTGGGCCGCTCCTTCTCGTACCGGGCGAGTTCCCGGGCGGCGGCCTCGTCGGCGGTGATGTTCCCGTTCAGCTTGAGATAGAGACCCCACCCGACCCCGCCGGCCACGACCACCAACCCGCCCAAGCCGAGCGCGCCCCGCCGCACCCACCGCCGCCGACGCCGCCGCGCCGGCCCGACCCCACTGGCCGAACCCCCGGCCATCCCACCACTCACACCACACCCCCAAACCAATCCCGTGCGCCTACGACGATGCCGCGAGCCCCGGGGGGAGACCCCCCGGGGAGCCCCAAACGGGTGACGAAACAGGGCACGGGTCGCGGGCTGCGGGCGCGGGGCATGCGGCGCGGCGGTGCGGCGGTGCGGGGTGCGCGGGGTGTGGGGGGTGCGGGATGGGGCGCGGGATGGGGCGCGGGCGCGGAATGTGGGGCGTGGACTGTGGGGTGTGGTGCGTGGGACATGGGCTCCCGGGGGCACGGGCACGGCGCACGGCACTATCCCACCCGGGCAAGCCCAACGCAGGTGCTCAGGGGCGCGAGGAACTGCGCGCCCAGCCCCCCCACAACCCGCACCCGCCACCGGACAGACCCCCACCCGACCCGACGGCCCCACGCGGCAAGCCCAACGCAGGCATTCAGGGGCGCGGGGAACTGCGCACCCAGCCCCCCACAACCCGCACCCACCACCAAACAGAACCCCCCACGGCGCCCCCCCAGAATCACCTCCGCACAACCGAAACCCGCTCACTCCCCACCCGAGCGGCCAGCGCCCCCTCACTCAACTCGCCAAGATTCCGGCACAACACCACAGCCCCCCCACCGGCCAACGGCGCGTACAACCCCGCACTGACCCCACCCCACGTGTCATACCCCAGCCCCGACAACAACCGAGCCCCCGGCCCACCCAGCCCCAGCTCACCCGCATCCCCCCGAGCCCGCTCGACCACCTCCGCCCCGGACAACGCCGCCCCGGCGACCACCAGCGCGACCCCCTCCGGATCAACAGGCGCGTACGGCACGAACCGGTCCCCGAAACCAGGCACCTCCACGGCATAGTCGACATACCCGGCCGGCGGCCCCGGCACGAACCGCCGCCCCAGCGGCGCCAGCGACAACGCGTACCGCTCCCCCCGGCACGCGAGCCCCGCCTCGAAGTCCCCCGGCCCGGCCACCACGTAGTCCGCCGCGGCCGGATCCCCGCCCAGGTCGGCGACGACCCCCACCGACGAACAGGCCAGCAGCCACACCGCGGTCTGCCAGTGCGCGGGCAGCAGCAGGGCGACCCGTTCACCGGGTTCCGCGGACATCCCGTCCTGGAGCAGATTCGACGTCTTGGCCACCCAATTGGCGAAAGTGGCGACGGACAATTCCACGCGCTCGCCGGTGGCATCGTCGTAGAAGGTCACGAACGGACGGGCCGGATCCGCGGCGAGCGCGGAACGCAGCAGGTCGGCAGGGGTGCGATCGGTGGCGTTCACCCGCGCAAGCGTACGCGCGGCGAAGGCCCCGGGCCGAAAGGCCGCATCACCGGTTCGGCGGAGCGGGACCTGACGCCCCCGCACTTCCCCGATGGACAGATATATACGGCTATGTCCACGATCAGGGGCATGCGTGGATACCTTGCCTCGGCCATCGGCGTCACCTGTATGGCCGCCCTCGCCCTCCCGACGACCCTCTCCGAGGCCACGGCGGCACCCCGCCCGGCGCCGGTCGGCGGGCCATCACTCACCGGTAGTACCGGCACCACCGACGACACAGCCCCCGGCACCGAAACCGATGCTGAAACCAGCACAACCACCCGCACCACCGATCCCGACGCCACCGGCATCCCCGGCAGCACCGAGTCCGTCGACCTCGCCCCGCTCTCCCGCGACCGCGCGCTCGGCGCCACCCTCCAGGGCCTGCCCCGCAGGGACGTACAGAACTTCTCCCTCCTGGGCGTCATCTGGGACGACCCGGACACCGAACTGCACGGCCGCGTCCAGGTCCGTACCCGCTCCGCCGCCACCGGCGTCTGGTCCGACTGGCAGGACCTGGAGACGCACAACGCCGAGCACGCCGCCGACCCCGACACCGCCGAACGCTCCTCGCCCCGCGTCCGGGGCGCCACCGCACCGCTGTGGGTGGGGGAGTCGGACGGCGTGGAAGTACGCGTCCAGGCACAGGCGGAGAAGAGCGCCCCCGGCGAGGACGCGTCCCACGCCGGACCCCAGACCCTCCTCCCGGCGGGCCTGCGCATCGAACTGATCGACCCGGGCAGGGCGGACGGCCCCCAGTCCACCACCTCCCCCGCGTCCGACACCTCTGCCACCTCTGCCACCCCTGCCACCTCGGGCACATCCAGCACCTCCGGCACCTCCACGGCCTCCGGCGCCACCGTCGCCACCGTCGCCGAACCCCTGGAGATCCCGGCCCTGAGCCGCACCGACACCGAACGTGAACTCGCCCTCGAAACCGGCGCGGCGGCCAACGCGGCGGCCCCGCAGGCGAAGCCCTACATCGGCCCCCGCCCGAAGATCGTCACGCGCAAGGGCTGGGGCGCGGACGAGAACCTGCGGGAGAAGACGTTCCTCTACACGAACAAGGTCAAGGCCGCCTTCGTCCACCACACGGCCACCGGAAACAACTACACCTGCGCCGAGGCGTCCTCCGTCATTCGCGGTATCTACCGCTACCACGTGGGGAGCATGGGCTGGCGGGACATCGGCTACAACTTCCTCGTCGACAAGTGCGGAAACATCTACGAGGGCCGCGCCGGCGGCGTGGCGAAGCCGGTGCTCGGCGCGCACACCCTCGGCTTCAACACCGACAGCATGGGGATCGCCGTCATCGGCAGCTACAGCTCCACCAAGCCCGCCGGGTCCGCCGTGACGGCCGTCGCGCGGCTCAGCGCCTGGAAACTGGGCCTCTCGGGCGCCAACCCGAAGGGAACGACGTACCTGAAGTCGGGTGGCGGCAATCTCTACAAAAAGGGTAAGAATGTGCGACTGAACGTGATCTCCGGCCACCGGGACGGCTTCGCGACGGACTGCCCCGGCGGGCAGCTGTACGGCAAGCTCGGTACCGCCCGTGCCGACGCGGCGCGTCTGCAAGGGCGCTGAGACAGCCGTAGGTACGGAGACCATGTCGGTGGGGGGCACGTTCACAGCCGTCGGGGGGAAGGCTCGCTGACACCGCACGGCCGTCGAAGGCGCGGAAACCCGTCCGTACAAAGCATCTGCACAACCGTCTGCATACACTGACCGGCCGAAAGACAGTTCGGCCGGTCCCGGCAGAAAGCAGAGACGACAGGTGACAGAAGCGATCCTTCTGGTCGGCGGCAAGGGCACCCGGCTGCGCCCGCTCACTGTGCACACACCCAAGCCCATGGTCCGGGCGGCGGGGGTGCCGTTCCTCACACACCAATTGGCGCGGGCGCGCGCGGCGGGCGTCGAGCACATCGTGCTCGCCACGTCCTATCTGGCCGAGGTCTTCGAACCGTACTTCGGCGACGGCTCGTCGCTCGGACTGCACATCGAGTACGTCACGGAGGACGAGCCGCTCGGCACGGGCGGCGCGATCCGCAACGTGGCGTCCCGCCTGCGCTCGGCCCCCGACGAACCCATCCTCGTCTTCAACGGCGACATCCTGACGGGCCTGGACATCAGGGCGCTGGTGGACACCCACGAACGCACCGGGGCGGATGTCTCCCTGCACCTCACCCAGGTGACGGACCCGCGCGCGTACGGTCTGGTCCCCACGGACGCGACGGGCAGGGTGACGGCGTTCCTGGAGAAGCCGCAGACCCCGGAGGAGATCGTCACCGACCAGATCAACGCGGGGGCGTACGTGTTCCGCCGCTCGGTGATCGACACGATCCCGGCGGGGCGCCCGGTGTCGGTGGAACGCGAGACGTTCCCCGGCCTCCTGTCCGCCGGAGCCCACCTCCAGGGCATGGTCGACTCGACGTACTGGCTGGACCTCGGCACCCCGGCGGCCTTCGTGCGCGGCTCGGCGGACCTGGTCCTGGGCAGGGCCCCGTCCCCGGCGGTCCCCGGCCGCGGAGGTGAACGCCTGATCCTCCCGACCGCCCGCGTGGCCCCCGACGCCAAGCTCTCCGGCGGTACGGTCGTCGGCGAGGGCGCGCTGGTCGCCGAGGGCGCCCGGGTCGTCGGCAGCACCATCCTCCCCGGCGCGGTCATCGAACCCGGCGCCGTCATCACCCACTCCCTCATCGGCACCGGCGCCCGTGTCGGCGAACGCTCCATACTCACCGACACGGTCATCGGCGACGGCGCCTTCGTAGGCCCTGACAACGAACTCCAATCCGGCGCCCGAGTCTGGTGCGACGCCCAAATCCCCCAAGGAGCCCTCCGCTTCTCCTCGGACCGCTAGCCCGTTCCCGGCCATGCGCGGCAGCTCGCCTCAGCTCCCATAGCTGCGGACAGCCGCCCAGCCTCAGCTGCGGACAGCCGCCCAGCCTCAGCTGCGGACAGCCGCCCAGCCTCAGCTGCGGGCAGTCGCCCCGCCTCAGCTGCGGGCAGTCGTGCCGCTGGGGCGGCACGGGTGGGCGCAGCGGCACCCGGCCAGCGCCGGTTCGCGCCCCGCCCCGCCCCGCACCCCCACCCCGCTCACCCGCACAACGCCGGGCAACATCCCCAACCCCCCCGCACGCACCCCCCGCACCCTCACAACCCCCCGATATCCCGAACCGGCATCCGAGGAGCCCGCCGCCCCGGCACCCTCCCACTCAACAAAATCAACCGCGCAGCCCGATGCCGCTGCCCCGCATAAGGCTCCAGCAACCGCAACATCTCCGCGTCATCCGCATACCGATCCCCCGCAAGCGCAAACCCCACGATCCCCGGCAGATGCAGATCCCCCACGGTCACCGCATCCGCCGCCCCATGACTACGCTGCACCGTCTCCGCCGAGGTCCACGGCCCCACCCCCGGCACCACCTCAAGCCGTCCCCGAGCCCGCCCGGCGGACATCCCCACCCCCTCCTCAAGCCGCGCAGCGACCCGCACGGCCCGCAGAATCGTCGACGCCCGCTTGTCGTCCACCCCGGCCCGATGCCACTCCCACGACGGAATCAACGCCCACGTCCGAGCGTCCGGCATCACCCAGAGCCCACCCGGCACCACCCCGGCCGCAGGCCCGGCCCCCGGCGCAGGCTCCCCGAACCTCCGCACCAGCAACCGCCACGCCCGATACGCCTCGACCGTCGTGACCTTCTGCTCCAGAATCGACGGAATCAACGACTCCATCACCAGCCCGGTCCGCGTCAGACGCAACCCCGGCCGCCGATGCCGCGCCATGGCCACCACCCGATGCCGAGGTGCGAACGCCGACGGATCGTCCGCGGCCCCCATCAGCTCGGGCAACCGCTCCAGCAGCCACTCACCCCCCGGCCCCCACGCCTCCCCCCGCACGACCCCGTCCCGGAGGGACACCCGCAGCGTCCCGGCCCCACCCGGCGTCCGGCAGGCCCGCCACACCGACCCGTCCGGCAACGCCCGGAACGTCGGATCCCCGGGCCCTCGCCGCAACGGCCCGAGCACCAGCCCCAGATCCACCGGCCCCCCGGGAACCCACGTCCGCACCCGCCCCGCCCGAGCACCTCGCGCCACCCCACCGGGCACGCCGGCCTCCCCGCCGCGCACCACCGCACGCGTGGGCCGAGGAGCGAAACGTCCAGCCACGACTAAATTCCCTCGAAACTCACAGTCCATTGAAACGCGCCAACACCGCCCCCACCCCCATCATCACCACCCCCACCCCCACCCACCCCCATCACCCCTCACCGCACCTCGATGAACCCCCCGGCCTCCCGCACGGCCCGAGCCTTGGGCTCCTCCGCCGGATGCCCCACCGCGACCGCCCCCATCGGATCCCAGTGCTCCGGCAGCTCCAGCACCCGCCGCACCACATGCCGGCAGAACATCGTCGAGGACACCCACGCCGACCCCAACCGCTCCCCGGCCAGCGCGACCAGCAGATTCTGGACGCCGGCCCCGGTGGCGACGACGAACATCTCCCGCTCGGCCCCGTCCCGCCGCGCGTCCCCGTAACTGTGCGAGCCGTCCATGACCAGACACGGCACGACCAGATAGGGCGCGTTGCGCAGCACGTCCCCGCGCCGCACCCGCCGGGCGATGGACTCCTCGCTCTTGCCGTCCCGCCGCAGATCCGCGATCCACGCCTCGCGCATGGCGTCCAGCAGCGCGGCCCTGGCCCCGGCGGACTCCAGCAGCACGAACCGCCACGGCGTGGTGTGATGCGGCGCGGGCGCCGTGACCGCCGCGGCCACCGCCCGCCGTACCGCCCCCGGGTCCACCGGCTCGTCGCTGAAGGCGCGGATCGTACGCCGCTGGGTCACCGCCTCCCGCACCGCCTCCGAGGTGCCCAGCCGGAACATGTCGTCCCGCGGCTCACGCACCAGCGCGCGTGCCCCCTCGCCGTCGTCCTCGGCGACGACATGGGCGAGCCCGCGCACCACCGCCACCGGCAGCCCGGCGGCCTTGCCCTTGACCAGATCACCGGCCGCCGCGAGTTCATCGGCGGTGGACACGATGGTCGAGGCGAGCGGATTGCCGTACGAGTCCGTCCCGCCGCGCAGATCGTCCAGTACCCGCACCCCGGCGGCGCCGATCGCGACATCCGTGAGCCCCATGCGCCACGGCCGCCCGAAGGTGTCCGTGACGATCACCCCGACCGTGACCCCCAGCGCGTCCCGCAGCCCGTCGCGGATCGCCCGCGCGGAGGCGTCCGGGTCCTCGGGCAGCAGCAGCACCGTCCCGGGGGGCGTGTTGGAGGCGTCCACGCCGGCGGCGGCCATCACCAGGCCCTGCCGGTTCTCGACGATCCTGAGCGGACCGCGCCGGGCCACCACCCGCACGGTCTCGGCGTCGATCGCGGCCTCCCGGTCGGCCGCCTGCACGATCCGGCCCTCCGCCTTGGACACGATCTTCGAGGTGACCAGCAGCACATCCCCGTCGACCAGACCGGGCGAGGCCGCGGCGATCAGCTTCGCCAGATCGTCCCCCGGCTGCACCTCAGGCACCCCACCCACAGCCCAGACCCGAAACCCATCACCCGGCCCCGGTCCCGGTCCGGAACCGGGGCTCGAACCCGATCCGGATGCCGGTCCCGGTCCGGAACCCGGTCCCAAACCCGATCCGGAACCCGGTCCCGGTCCGGAACCCGATCCGGATCTCGAACCCGATCCGGAATCCGGTACGGGTCCGGAACCCGACCCGGAGCCCAGTCCCGATCCCGAACCAGATCCGGAACCCCAAGCCGACCCCGACCCCGAACCGGACCCGGATCCAGACCCCAACCCGGATCCCACCCCCGTATCCGCCCCCGAACCCGTATCCGCCCCCGAACCCGACCCCAACCCCCCAGCCGCCCCCGCCAAGCCCCCGCTCATACCCCCCGCACCTCTTCCGCCAGCCCCAGCGCCTCGCCCGCCATCCGCGCGGCGGCCGTCACGTCGGTCATCATCAGCGGCACGGCCCGGCACCGGATGCCCGCCGCCTCCACCCGCTCCACCGCCCCCGCGTCCACGGTGTCCACCAGCCAGCCGTCCAGCAGCCCCGAGCCGTAGTGCTCGGCGACCGCCGCCGCCGTGGACTCCACGCCCACCGCGGCCAGCACCTTGTCGGCCATACCGCGCACCGGCGCGTCCCCGACGATCGGGGACAGCCCGATCACCGGCACCCCGGCCTCGGCGATCGCCTCACGGATGCCGGGCACGGCCAGGATGGTGCCGACGGAGACGACCGGATTGGACGGCGGGAAGAGAATGACGTCGGCCTCGCCGATGGCCTCCAGGACCCCCGGCGCCGGCTTGGCCTGCTCGGCGCCGACCGGGACGATCGCCTCGGCCGGGACGGACGCCCGCAGCCGTACCCAGTACTCCTGGAAGTGGACCGCCCGGCGCTCGCCGTCCAGCTCGACGGCGACATGGGTCTCGACCCGGTCGTCGGACATCGGGATCAGCCGCACCCCCGGCTGCCACCGGTCGCACAGCGCCTCGGTGACCGCGCTGAGCGGATAGCCCGCCCCCAGCATCTGGGTCCGCACGATGTGCGTGGCGAAATCACGGTCGCCCAGCCCGAACCACTCCGGCCCCGCCCCGTACGCCCCCAGCTCCTCCTTGAGATGGAAGGTCTCCTCGGCCCGCCCCCAGCCCTGCTCCTCGTTGATACCGCCGCCGAGCGTGTACATCACCGTGTCGAGGTCCGGGCAGACCTTCAGTCCGAAGAGATGGATGTCGTCGCCGGTGTTGCCGATGACCGTGATGTCCGCGTCCGGCGCGGCCCGCTTCAGGCCACGCAGGAACCGGGCACCGCCGATACCGCCTGCCAGAACCACAATGCGCATGGAGGAAAGTGTTGCAGGCGGCACTGACAATCGGCCGGAGCGGTCACCGGACGGTCAGGAGACCCGGGCCAGCCCCGTGCAGCAGCGGCCGTGCATCGGCATCTCGGTCAGGCCGGGGTAGTAGATGTGCAGGCTCACCGCGGGGTCGAGGGTGTCGTTGACCACCTCGTGCGCGTAGCCCGGCGCGAACACCTTCTGCGCCCCGGCGCCCAGCGCCCGGGTGGTGCCGCGCGTGTGTTCGGTCAAGGAGCCGGACAGAACCGTCAGCACCCCGGACGACGGCCCGTGGTCGTGCGGCCCGCTGCCCTGCCCCGGCACCCAGGACAGCAGCCACACCTCGTAACCGGGCCCGGTGCGCAGCCGGTGGTACCAGCGGCTGGTGGCGTCGTAGCGCACCAGGTGCTCCCACTCGGCGCGGTCGGCCGCGATCGCGCGCGCGAGACCCGCGAACTCGGCCACGGTGGCCGGGTGCTCGCGGGGCGCCTGGAGCAGATGCGGGACCTCGAGGATGTCGCCGGCGATCTGGAGGTCGCTGTCGCTGTTCATGGGGTGGGGTGGTTCCTCGGCGTGAGTGTGGGGGGCTGGATGTCACGGACCGTCCGCCCGGATCACGGGCGCCAGGAGTGCCCGGGTGCGGGCGGGGGGAAACAAGCAGCCGAGTCGAGGTCGACTCAGGAACAGCCGGAGCGCGTTGGGCTCAACAGCCGGAACAGCGACAACAGGTGCGACGAGCGAGGGCAGCACCGGAGGACCCGGCGGAGCGGGTCGAGGTGGGCGCCAAGTTCGCGAGCATGCCCACAAGGACAGCGGTTCACACCTCCACTGTCAACTCGGCGCCCGGGATGCGGGACGGGTTTCACCTCATCCGGTTCATCTGGCTGCCGAAAGGTTTGTTCATGCCGTGACCGGGACACATGGCGGATCATCCGGGCGCGTCGGCCGGGTGGCGATCCGTGATCCCGTGATCCGAATGTGATCCGGTTCGCTTCCGCGCGCGTGCCGGAACGAGATCGAACCGAGGGGCGTCCTTCTCCGTACAGGTGTCCGTAGGTGTCCGTACAGGCGTCCGCGCGGGCGTCCGTTCAGCCGTCTGCGGACGGCCGACGGAAGGCCGTGGGGATGTGTGTGGAGGTCCTGTGTGGGTCGGGGTCCTCGGGGGTCTCCTCTGCGTGTCGAGGTTTATGCCGATTTGAACACTTTCCGCACGGCCTTGGTTCCGCAGAGTGAATAAGGGGCCCAATAGCAGATCTCGGCTTGACTCGCCCGGAGCAGCACACTTGTAATTTCACTCGTGTCGTTCACCCGGAAATCGGTGACGGCCGCATCACGGGGACGCGAAAGACAGACGAGGGGCGCACATGACCGAGCTGGTGCAGCAACTGCTGGTCGACGACGCGGACGAGGAACTCGGCTGGCAGGAGCGCGCGCTGTGCGCCCAGACCGATCCCGAGTCCTTCTTCCCCGAGAAGGGCGGCTCCACCCGCGAGGCCAAGAAGGTCTGCCTCGCCTGTGAGGTCCGCTCCGAATGCCTCGAATACGCCCTCGCCAACGACGAACGCTTCGGCATCTGGGGCGGCCTGTCCGAGCGCGAGCGCCGCCGCCTGAAGAAGGCGGCGATCTGACGCCGGGAAGCACACCGGCCGGCCGTCCCGACGGACCCCCAACTGATCGAACACGATACGAACGGCCCGTCGCGGGTGGGTTATCCACAGGCGGCGGGCCGCGGTCATGGTCAGCCGATAGTGTGGGCGCTCGTCCGAGACACCCCGGCGCCCCCACCGGGCGCGGGTGTCCACCGCAGTCCACCGAACCGGGGCCCGTACCTCGATGTCCGCGCACAGCCACCCGGCGGCCCAGCACGACCCGGCCGCCACCGCAGTGTTTGACCCGGCCCGTCAGCCCGAGTTCCCGCGCCACATCGTGACCGCGGTGCTCGTCTCGCACGACGGCGCCCGCTGGCTGCCCGACGCGCTCGCCGGGCTGCTCGGCCAGGAGCGCCCCGTGCAGTCCGTCATGGCCGCCGACACCGGCAGCGCCGACGACTCCGCACGGCTGGTCACCGAGACCCTCGGCCCCGACCGGGTGCTCCACCTCGCCCGCCGCACCGGCTTCGGCCAGGCCGTCGAGGAGGCCCACCGCACCGCCCCCGTCCTCACCCCCGAGGAACTGCCCTACCTGAAGCGGCCCAGCGGCTGGGACCCGGTCACCCGCTCCTGGCGCGACGACGCCTACGACCTGCCCGAGCTGCCGCACGGCGAGCCCGTCCAGTGGCTGTGGCTGCTGCACGACGACTGCGCCCCCGAACCCGACGCCCTCGCCCAGCTCCTGCGCGTCGTGGACGACGAGATGGAGCTGGGCCGCGACGACGTGGCCGTCGTGGGCCCCAAACTGCGCGGCTGGTACGACCGCCGCCAGCTCCTCGAAGTCGGCGTCACCATCGCCCACTCCGGCCGCCGCTGGACCGGCCTGGACCGCCGCGAACAGGACCAGGGCCAGCACGACCACGTGCGTACGGTCCTGTCGGTGTCCACCGCCGGCATGCTCGTCCGCCGCGACGTCTACGAACAGCTCGGCGGCTTCGACCGCCGCCTGCCCCTGATGCGCGACGACGTCGACCTGTGCTGGCGCGCGCACACCGCGGGCCACCGCGTCCTGATCGCCCCCGAGGCGGTCGTACGACACGCCGAGGCCGCCTCCCGCGAGCGCCGCGCCGTCGACTGCGTGGGCCGCACCGCCGCCTCCCCGCACAAGGTCGACAAGGCCGGCGCCGTCTACACCCTGCTCGTCAACTCCCGTACGGCGGTGCTGCCCTGGATCCTGCTGCGCCTGGTCCTCGGCACACTCCTGCGCACCCTCGCCTACCTCGTCGGCAAGGTCCCCGGACAGGCCGTCGACGAGATCCGCGGCCTGCTGGGCACCCTGCTGCGCCCCGAGCGGATCATCGCCGCGCGGCGCACCCGCGGCCGCCCCCGGATCGACAAGACCGAACTGCGCGGCCTCTTCCCGCCCCCCGGCGCCACCCTCCGCGCCACCGTCGAGCAGGCCGCGGGCAGCCTCTCCGGCGACGCCGAGACCGAGACCACGGGCGGCGCAGGACGGCACGGCGGCGCGGTCGAGTCGGGCCCCGGCGACGACGACGCCGACTTCCTGGAGATCGAGCAGTTCGCCCGGCTCAAGCGGCTCGCCCGCAACCCCGGCCCGATGCTCTTCCTGGTGCTGCTGCTCGCCTCGCTGATCGCCTGCCGCCAGTTGCTGGGCGGCGGCTCCCTCGTGGGCGGCGCCCTGCTGCCCGCCCCCGCCGACTCCGGCGAGCTGTGGGCGCGCTATCTCGACGCCTGGCACCCGGTCGGCGCGGGCGGCACCGCCGCCGCCCCGCCCTACCTCGCGCTCGTCGCCGCGCTCGGCACCCTCCTGTTCGGCTCCACCTCGCTCGCCGTCACCGCGCTGCTGGTCTGCTCGGTGCCCCTGGCCGGCGTCACCGCCTACTTCGTCTCCCGCCCGCTGGTCCAATCCAGGCTCCTGCGCGCCTGGGCGGCCGTCGTCTACGCCTTCCTGCCCGCCACCACCGGCGCCCTCGCCGGCGGCCGGATCGGCACCGCCGTACTCGCCGTCCTGCTCCCGCTGCTCGCCCGCGCGGCCGTCTCCGCCGCCGGCCTCGCGGGCGCCCGCGGCAGCTGGCGCGCCACCTGGGCGTACGCGCTGGTGCTGACCCTCACCATGGCGTTCACGCCGATCGTGTGGCCCCTCGCGCTGATCCTCGGCGTCGCCCTGCTCGCCGTGCGCCGCACCGAACTCACCGCCTACGCGCCCCGCTTCCTCGCCCAGCTCGGCACCCCGCTCCTGGTCCTCGCCCCCTGGTCGCTGTCCTTGCTGCCGTTCGGCTTCTTCACCGAAGCCGGCCTTGAGTACGGCAGCTCCGCCGCGAGCGCGCTCGACCTGCTCGCCGCCGGACCGGGCGGCTCCGGGACGGTCGGCGGGCCGATGCTCATCGGCATCGTGCTGGCCGCCCTCGCCGCCCTGCTGCGCTCCGAGCGCCGCTCCGGCATCCTCGCCGCCTGGGCCGTCGCCCTGGTCGGCCTGTTCTTCGCGGCCCTGTCCAACGCCTCCGCCTGGGCCGGCCCCGCCACCCTCGTCTACGGCCTCGCCCTGCTCGCCGCTGCCCTGCTCGGCGCCGACGGCGCCCGCTCGCGCGTCGCCGAACAGAGCTTCGGCTGGCGCCAGCCCGTCGCCGTGCTGATCGCCTTCGCCTCCGCCGCGGGCCCGCTGCTGCTCGCCGCCGGATGGATGATCCGCGGCGCCGACGGCCCCCTGGAGCGCCGCGACCCCGTCCAGGTGCCCGCGTTCGTCGCCGAGGAGAGCGGCAGCACCGACCAGGCCCGTACCCTCGTCCTGGGCAGCGAGACCACCGCACACGTGAGCTACTCCCTGGTCCGCGGCTCCGGCGCCCGCCTGGGCGACGCCGAACTCGCCGCCGCCGACGGGGACAACGCGCGACTGGACAAGGTCGTCGCCAACCTCGTCGCCGGTTCCGGCGCCGACCAGGCCGAGCAGCTCGGCGGCTTCGCCGTCCGCTACGTCCTGGTCCACCCCGGCGCCCCGCGCGAGGTCAGCCGCGTCCTGGACGCCACCCCGGGCCTGAGCCGCCTCAGCCAGCAGGACGACGGCAGCGCCCTGTGGCAGGTCGACCAGCAGGTCTCCCGCGCGGCGATCGTCCCCGCCGACGGCGGCGAGACCCTGGCCGTGGCCTCCGGCCCCGTCGAGATCCACACCGACGTCCCCGAGGGCGCCGACGGCCGCGTCCTGCGCCTCGCCGACACCGCCGCCGAGGGCTGGACCGCGACCCTGGACGGCGAGCCGCTCACCCCCACCACCGTCGACGGCTGGGCCCAGGGCTTCGAACTCCCCGCCACCGGGGGCCGCCTGGACGTCACCTATGACGCCCCCCTGACCCACACCGCCTGGCTGTGGGCCCAGGGCGCGCTCGCCCTCGTGCTGGTCGTGCTCGCCCTGCCCGGCCGCCGCCGCGACATCGACGACGACCTGCCCGACACCGAGGAGCCCGCGATCCCCGCACAGGCCGTCGAGGGCGAGGGCCGCCGCGCCCGCCGCCTGCGCGACCGCGCCGAGGAGCAGGCCCCCGCCGAGCCGCCCGTACCCGCCCCGGAGCAGTTCCCGGCCCCGGAACCGGCCCCGGTCGCCGCCGTCCCGCAGCAGCAGGCGTACGACGCCCAGTGGGCCCAGTCCGGCCACCAGGGCAACCAGTACGGCGGCTACGGCGGCGACCAGTACCAGAGCGCGCCCCCGCAGCAGTACCCGGCGGGCGGCTACGGCCAGGACCACCCGGCCCAGGACCCCTACCAGGGCGGCCAGTACGACCCGTACGGCTATGGCGGCCAGCCCCAGCAGCAGCCGTACGACCCGACCGCCCACCCCCAGGGCTACGACCCCTCGTACGACCCCGCCCGGCAGCACGACCCGCACGGCCGCGGCACCGACGGGAGCCAGCAGTGAAGCGCACCACCGTGTCCCTGATCGCCGGCGTGGCCGCGCTCGCCGCGCTCACCGGCTTCGCGTCCGTCTCCGTACCGGACGCCTCCGCCGCGGACCCGGCCGGGTCCGCGGCCACCCTGCCCGTCGAGCGCACCAGCCTGGTCTGCCCGGCGCCCAGCACCTCCGACCTGGCCGAGACGACGTACTCGGCCTTCACCCCGGTCACCGAGGGCACCGACGACGGCGGCCAGGCCGACCTGCTGCCCGCCACCGGAACACCGGACGAGGGGGAGAAGGCGGAGGAGTCCGCGCTCCCGCAGAAGGAGCCCGGCACACCCGTCACCGCCGATGAGTCGGGCGCCGACGCGCCCGCGCTGGCGGGCATCGCCGAGGGCCGCTTCGCGCCCGGCTGGACCGTGCAGCAGACCACCGAGGTCACCGCGGGCACCGGACGCGGCCTCCAGGGCCTCAGCTGCGTCACGCCGGACACCGACTTCTGGTTCCCCGGCGCCAGCACCGCCACCGACCGCACCGACTACGTCCATCTGACCAACGCCGAGGACTCCGCGGCCGTCGTGGACATCGAGCTGTACGGCACGGACGGCGCGCTGGAGTCCGAGGTCGGCTCCGACATCACCGTCAAGCCGCACGCCAGTGAGCCGATCCTGCTGTCCACGCTCACCGACGCCGAGGAGGACGACCTCACCGTGCGCGTCAACGTCCGCAGCGGACGGGTCGGCGCGGCCGTGCAGGCACTGGACGACAAGCTGGGCGGCGACTGGCTGACGGCGTCCGCCGACCCGGCGGACACCCTGGTCCTGCCGGGCATCCCCCAGGACGCCACCGACGTCCGCCTGATCGCCTACTCGCCCGGCGACACCGACGCCGACCTGACCCTTCGCCTGGCCGGCCCGAACGGCCTGATCACCCCGGTCGGCCATGAGACGCTGCACGTCAAGGCGGGTATGACCACCGCGGTCGACCTCGCCGACGTCACCAAGGGCGAGCCCGGCTCCCTGGTCCTCTCCCCGAGCGGCGGCTCCGTACCGGTCGTCGCGGCCCTGCGGGTCATCCGCGGCGAGGGCGACGACCAGGAGACGTCGTTCATCCCGGCGGCCCGCGCGGTGGACACCCGGGCGACGGCCGTCGGCAACACCGAGAAGGGCACGACCCTCGCCCTGACCGCCCCCACGACCACCACCGAGGTCGAGGTCACGGCGTCGGCGGGCACGGAGGGGGGCGAGCCCGTGTCGAAGTCGTACACGATCAAGGCGGGCACGACCCAGAGCGTCGAACTCCCGCTCCCCGAGGGGCTGAAGGGCACCTACGCCCTGACCGTCGAGCCCACGTCCGGCGGCCCCCTCTACGCCTCCAGAACCCTGGAAGCGGCCCAGGACGACGTCCCGGCGTTCACGACGCAGGTCCTGCCGGACGACCGGGGCAGGGTCGCCGTGCCGGAGGCGGAGCAGGACCTGTCGGTGCTACAGGAGTAGCCGCGGGAGCAGGCACAGCAGGAGCCACCGGAGCAGGGGCCGCCTTCGCGGGCGCCGAGAAGGCGGGCCCCGGCACCACGAGCCTCAGTCTTCCCCGTACCGGGGATCGACCGTCTCCGGAGTGAGGCCCAGCAGCTCGGCGACCTGCTCCACCACCACCTCGTGGACCAGCGCCGCCCGCTCCTCACGCGCCTTGGTACGGATCTCCACCGGCCGCCGGTAGATCACCACGCGCGCGGGCTGCCCGTCCCGGGCCGGCACGGTCCGCCCCAGGGGCACGGCCTCGTCGTTCCAGCGCCCGTCGTCGTCCAGCCGTGGCACCTCGAGCACCAGGAAATCGATGTCGGCGAGCTGCGGCCAGCGCCGCTCCAGCCGCTCGACGGAGTCCTGCACCAGATCGGCGAAGGCGTCGGCGCGGCTCGCCGCCAGCGGCACCTGCGGCGGCGCGATCGGCCCTCGCATGCCCCGCCCATGACGATCACGACGGCGGGGCCCGGGGCCGGCGGCAGAGGGCGGTACGGGGTTGTCCATCACTGGTGAAGGGTAGTCCCCGCGCACCCCGCCCGCCGGACCTCCGCGCGGCCCGGACCCCCACGGCTCAGCCCCGTACCCGCCCCCGACCTGCGCCCCGACCCCCGCACGGCCCGCCGCCACCCGCCCGGCCGCCGGGTCAACCTGCGTGAGCGACCCGTACGGCATGTCGTCGGATGACCATTCCGGCCAAGGTTCAGCTCGATTCCGTATCTCTCCCGGACCGCCGATCACGAGGCAAATGACGGTGTTTGTACCAGGCCCTGACCGCACCCGATCCCACCGCCTCCCACCCCCGCGCATGTCCACGCAGGTCAGCGGGGTATGACTGAGGTGGCCCGGGGGACGTTTCGCAACACGACACGGTGGAGTGACCTGGTGGAGAGTCGTCGCGGCCCGCTCAAGAGTGCGGTACCGTCCAACGTCGTGAGCCCTGTACGTCGCTGTTCGCGCACCGCTTGCGGCCGTCCTGCCGTAGCGACGCTGACGTACGTCTATGCCGATTCGACCGCGGTCCTCGGCCCGCTCGCGACCTACGCCGAACCCCACTGCTACGACCTGTGTGCCGAGCATTCCGAGCGCCTGACCGCCCCGCGCGGCTGGGAGGTCGTCCGGCTGCTGGACGGCTCCGCCCCGGCCCGTCCCAGCGGCGACGACCTGGAGGCGCTCGCCAACGCCGTGCGCGAGGCGGCCCGTCCGCAGGAGCGCGCCGCGCGGACGGCCGGCGGTTCACGCGGAGCCGACCCGATGGAGGTCGCCCGCCGCGGCCATCTACGGGTCCTGCGCTCACCGGACAACTGACCCCGCCTTCCCGCCCGTTCCCCCGCCCGCCGACGCGCACGCGCGCGTGGCGGTTACGGGAACGGCCCGCGACCGTACGCGAGTTGCTGTTCGCGATCCTGACCGGCATCTCCGTGCGGGGCGCTCATCTATGTCATGAACCCGTCCGGACAGGCGACGCCCCTCGGGCAGTTCACGGCGATGGCGAAGGCGCGCGTCGGAGCCCCGGTCGGCCGCTCACTTTCGGCGGCCTCCGGGTCCGCGAGGCGCGCTGTCGGCGGGGGCAGGTAGCTTTGGGTGACCGAGTAGGACTTCAGGAGGGTTGGCCGTGACTGCTGATCTGTCGCAGATCGTCAAGGCGTACGACGTACGCGGAGTGGTCCCGGACCAGTGGGACGAGACGCTGGCCGAACTGTTCGGGGCCGCCTTCGCCCGGGTGACGGACGCGGAAGCGATCGTGATCGGGCACGACATGCGGCCTTCGTCCCCCGGCCTGTCACGCGCCTTCGCGCGCGGCGCGGCGGCCCTCGGGGTCGACGTCACCGAGATCGGCCTGTGCTCCACGGACCAGCTGTACTACGCCTCGGGCGCGCTGGACCTGCCGGGCGCGATGTTCACGGCCTCGCACAACCCCGCCCAGTACAACGGCATCAAGATGTGCCGCGCGGGCGCCGCCCCCGTCGGCCAGGACACCGGCCTCGCGGAGATCCGCGCACTGGTCGAGGGCTGGACCGAGACAGGCGCCCCCGAGGCCGCGCCCACGGCGGGAACGATCACCCGGCGGGACACGTTGAAGGACTACGCGGCGTACCTCCGCTCCCTGGTCGACCTGACCGCCATCCGCCCCCTGAAGGTCGTGGTCGACGCGGGCAACGGCATGGGCGGTCACACCGTCCCGACGGTCTTCGAGGGCCTGCCCCTGACCCTGGTGCCGATGTACTTCGAGCTGGACGGCACCTTCCCCAACCACGAGGCCAACCCCCTCGACCCGGCGAACATCGTGGACCTCCAGGAGCGGGTGCGCGCCGAGGACGCCGACCTGGGCATCGCCTTCGACGGCGACGCCGACCGCTGCTTCGTCGTCGACGAGAGCGGCGACCCGGTCTCGCCGTCCGCGGTCACCGCCCTGGTCGCGGCGCGCGAACTGGCCAGGCACGGCGGCACGGGCACGGTCATCCACAACCTGATCACGTCCTGGACGGTCCCCGAGGTCGTGAAGGAGAACGGCGGCACACCCGTGCGCACGCGCGTCGGCCACTCCTTCATCAAGGCCGAGATGGCGAAGTCCGGCGCGATCTTCGGCGGCGAGCACTCCGCCCACTACTACTTCAAGGACTTCTGGAACGCGGATACGGGCATGCTGGCCGCGCTCCACGTCCTCGCCGCCCTCGGCGGCCAGGACGGTCCGCTGTCCGCGCTGGTCGCCCAGTACGACCGCTATGCCGGATCCGGCGAGATCAACTCCACCGTCGACGACCAGCAGGGCCGCCTCGCCGCGATCCGCTCCGCGTACGAGGGCCGCGAGGGCGTCACCCTCGACGACCTGGACGGCCTCACCATCTCCAGCGCCGACTGGTGGTTCAACGTCCGCCCCTCCAACACGGAACCCCTCCTGCGCCTCAACGCGGAAGCGAGGGACAAGGCGACAATGACAACGATCCGCGACGAGGCCCTGTCCATCATCAGAGACTGAAGGCCGCCGACCGCCGGGGGCGCGGGGCATCCGCCACAGCCGCGGCAGTCGTGTCGCCGGGTCGCGGGGTCGCGGGGTGCGCGGCACCTCCTCCGCCCTAGCTGCGGGCAGTCGTGCCGCTGGGGCGGCACGGGTGGGCGCAGCGGCACCCCGCAAGCGCGGGCGAGCGAATCCCACCCCCGCCCAGCCCTCACGCCGCGCACCCGAACCCCGGCTCACCTCACCCCCCCCGCATGCCCCGCCAACCCGACGGCAGTCAACCCCACCCCCCACCCACCCCACGGCGGTACCCTGACCAGGCATCACGTGCCACCGGCCGAACCTCACCCCGAAGGAACGACATGCCCCTCGAAGCCGGCCTCCTGGAGATCCTCGCCTGCCCCGCCTGCCACGCCCCCCTCAAGGAGCAGGACCCCGAGCTGATCTGCACGTCCCAGGACTGCGGTCTCGCCTACCCGGTCCGCGACGGCATCCCCGTCCTCCTCGTGGACGAGGCCCGCCGCCCGGCGTAACCAACCCCCAAGGCCATCGGACCCCGGCGATCGGAGACCGCCCGCATGCTCGACGAGTCGCTGCTAGACACCCCCGAGGCCCTCGCGCAATCCGACCCCCGCGGCCTCCTGCGCGGCGCCGCCGAGGCCGGCGCCCGAGTCCGCACCGCGGCCCGGTACGCCGCCGAGGCGGGCGTCACCCTGCTCAAGCCCGACGGCCGCCCCCGCGCCGTCCTGATCGCCGGCCCCGGCGCCGCCGCGCTCTGCGCCGCCGACCTCCTCGGCACCCTCGCCGGCCCCGGCAGCCCCGTCATCCGCCTGACCCCCACCGGCGTCGCCCCCGTCGCCGGCGCCCTGCGCTGGGAGCTGCCCGGCTGGAGCGGCAATCTCGACCTGCTCCTCATCGCCACCCCCGACGGCACCGAACCCGGCCTCGCCCTCCTCATCGACCAGGCCTACCGCCGCGGCTGCACGGTCGTCGCCGTGGCCCCCGCCCGCACCCCCCTCGCCGAGTCGGTCGCCGCCGTGCACGGCCTGTTCGTCCCGATGGCGACGGCCCCGTACGAACAGGACGAGCCCGAGGAACTCGCCGCGTCCGCCCCCGGCGTGCTGTGGGCCCTGCTCACCCCGCTCCTGGCCCTCCTGGACCGCATCGGCCTGCTCTCCGCACCCCCCGACGCCCTGGAGAGGGTCGCCGGCCGGCTCGACCACATCGCCGAGCGCTGCGGCCCCGCCATCGTCACCTACAGCAACCCGGCCAAGACCCTCGCCGCCGAACTCGCCGACTCGCTCCCGGTGATCTGGACCGAGGGCACCTCCGCGGGCCCGGCCGGCCGCCGCTTCGCGGGCGCGCTCGCCGAACTCTCCGGCCGCCCCGCCCTCGTCGCCGAACTCCCCGAGGCGCTCGCCGCGCACAGCGCCCTGCTGGCCGGCCGGCTCGCCGCCGGCGCCGACCCCGACGACTTCTTCCGCGACCGCGTGGACGAGCCTCCCGCGCTGCACGCGCGCGTGGTGCTCCTCAGGGACCGCCCGACCGGCGGTCTCACCGCCGCCCCCGCCGCCCGTGAACTGGCCCTCAGCCACGACACGCCGATCAGCGAGCTGGAGCCCGAGCCCGGCGGCGAACTGGAGACCCTCGCCGAACTGATCGCCATGACGGATTTCGCCGCCGTTTACCTGGCCCTCGCCTCGGGGGCATCAGCTGGACCGGCACAGCACTGACCCCCGCACCACCCACACCCCACCATCCACACCTCACCACCCACCCACAGCCCCAGTCAGAACCGCAGAGAGAACCGATGGACCGCCTCGACAACACCGTCCGCCCCTACGCCTGGGGTTCCACCACCGCCATCCCGCACCTGCTCGGCACCGAGCCGACCGGTGAGCCGCAGGCGGAGATGTGGATGGGCGCCCACCCCGGCGCCCCCTCACGCACCGAGCGCGGCACGCTGGCCGAGGTGATCGACGCCGCCCCCGAGCGGGAGCTGGGCGCCGCCGCCGTCGCGAAGTTCGGCCCCCGACTGCCCTTCCTCCTCAAGCTGCTCGCCGCCGGCGCCCCCCTCTCCCTCCAGGTCCACCCCGACCCCGCGCAGGCCGAGGAGGGCTACGCGGACGAGGAACGCCGCGGCGTCCCGATCGACGCCCCGTACCGCAACTACAAGGACGCCAGCCACAAGCCCGAACTCATCTGCGCGCTCACCGAGCTTGACGGCCTGTGCGGCTTCCGCGACCCGAAGGAGGCCGCCGCCCTGCTCGACGGCCTCGGCGTCGCCTCCCTCAAGCCCTACGCCGACACCCTGCGCGCCCACCCCGGGGACGCGGCCCTGCGCGAGGTCCTCACCGCCGTACTGACCGCCGACCGCGACGACATGGCCCGTACGGTCACCGAGACCGCCGCCGCCTGCGACCGCATAGGCGGCGACTACGCCCCCTAC
Source organism: Streptomyces sp. NPDC056734 (assembly GCF_042790455.1). Lineage (NCBI taxonomy): Bacteria > Bacillati > Actinomycetota > Actinomycetes > Kitasatosporales > Streptomycetaceae > Streptomyces > Streptomyces sp. NPDC056734. The sequence goes on along the minus strand of NZ_JBHTZD010000024.1, from coordinate 6,817 downwards.
GCCGACATCGCCCACCACTACCCCGGCGACCCCGGCGTACTCGCCGCGATGCTGCTCCACCACGTCCGCCTCCAGCCCGGCGAGGCCCTCTACCTCGGCGCCGGCATCCCGCACGCGTATCTGAGCGGCCTCGGCGTCGAGATCATGGCCAACTCCGACAACGTGCTGCGCTGCGGCCTCACCCCCAAGCACGTCGACGTCCCCGAACTCCTGCGCATCGTCCGCTTCGAGCCGACCGACCCCGGCGTACTGCGCCCGGAGGCCGACGCGGACGGCGAGGAGGTCTACACGACCCCCATCGACGAGTTCCGCCTCTCCCGCTACGTCCTGCCCGAGGGCGGCGCCGCCCACGACCTCACCCGCGCCACCCCACAGATCCTGCTCTGCACCGCGGGCACGGTCCGCGCGGGCGACGAGGAACTGACACCCGGCGGTTCCGTCTTCGTCCCGGCGGGCGAGCAGACCGAAGTGTCCGGCTCGGGCACGTTGTTCCGGGCGACGGTCGTGGCCTGAGCACACCCGAGTGAGGGAAGTGGCCGACCGGGGCCCCAACGCCGTGGCGGACTGCAACAATGGCGCCCCGGCGGCGCACCGGCACCGCCCGGGACGACGGCGTACGTACGAAGGGACCACGCGGACCACATGAGCGCGTCAGGCGGCACCAAGGCGATCGTGGCGGCACTGGTCGCCAACCTCTCGATCGCGGTAGCGAAGTTCGTGGCGTTCGTCTTCAGCGGCTCGTCCTCGATGCTCGCCGAATCGGTGCACTCCCTCGCCGACTCCGGCAACCAGGGTCTGCTCCTGCTCGGCGGTAAACGCGCCCAGCGCGAGGCGACCCCGCAACACCCCTTCGGCTACGGCCGCGAGCGCTACATCTACGCCTTCCTCGTCTCGATCGTCCTCTTCTCCGTCGGCGGCATGTTCGCCATCTACGAGGGCTACGAGAAGATCCAGCACCCGCACGCGATCGAGAACTGGTACTGGCCGGTCGGCGTCCTCGTCTTCGCGATCATCGCCGAGACCTTCTCCTTCCGTACGGCGATCAAGGAGTCCAACGCCCTGCGCGGCCAGCAGTCCTGGACGGAGTTCGTCCGTCACGCCAAGGCACCCGAACTGCCGGTCGTGCTGCTGGAGGACCTCGGCGCGCTCGTGGGCCTGTTCCTCGCCCTCGGCGGCGTCGGCATCGCCCTGCTGACCGGCGACGGCATCTGGGACGGCATCGGCACCCTCTGCATCGGCGTCCTGCTCATCCTGATCGCCATCGTCCTCGCCGCCGAGACCAAGTCCCTGCTGCTCGGCGAGGCCGCCGGCCTGAACGAGGTCAAGAAGATCGAGGCCGCGATCGTCGACGGCGACACCGTCACCCGCATCATCCACATGCGCACGCTCCACCTCGGCCCCGAGGAACTCCTGGTCGCCGCCAAGATCGCCGTCCAGCACGACGACACCGCCACCGAGATCGCCGACGCCATCGACGCCGCCGAGGCCCGCATCCGCGAGGCCGTCCCGATCGCGCGCGTCATCTACCTCGAACCCGACGTCTACAGCGAGACCGAGGCCACCAAGGGCCCCGACCCCGAGGCGGCCCCGGGCGGCCCGACCCACAACGGCACCGACCACTGACGCCCGCCCCCTCACCCCTCCCGCCACCGCGCGGTGGCGACCAGCACCTCGACGGCCGTGACCCACCCGGTTCCGGCCAACATCCCGGCCATCCGCCGGATCACACACACTCTCCTCGTCCCGGGCCCCACCCTCGCCATCGAGCCGCCTTTTCGCGCCCCGGGAGGTGAGGATCCCCACCGGAACGGTGCGAACTCTTCGCGGGCGGACTGGGGACGGCCGGGCCGTCCGGTGTAGCTTGGGACGGAGCCAGACGTCGCTGCTGATGGCGGTCGGGCGGTCCGTTCGCGGACCGGCCGAGGGAGAGAGGGCCTCCGACGGACTGCGCTGCGCGCCACGCGGGCACGACTGTGCCCTGTGCCCTGTGTCCTTCCCGGGCACCCCTGTGTCCGCCGCCGCGCAGACCAGCCGTACCCACCTCGAACCCGATCCCGAGGAGCAGCCCGCAATGACGACTGTCGACAACCGACAGGACTTCAAGGTCGCCGACCTCTCCCTGGCCGTCTTCGGCCGCAAGGAGATCACCCTCGCCGAGCACGAGATGCCCGGCCTGATGGCGATCCGCAAGGAGTACGCCGCGGCGCAGCCGCTGGCAGGCGCCCGCATCACCGGCTCGCTGCACATGACCGTGCAGACCGCGGTCCTGATCGAGACCCTCGCCGCCCTGGGCGCGCAGGTCCGCTGGGCCTCCTGCAACATCTTCTCCACGCAGGACCACGCCGCCGCCGCGATCGCCGTGGGCCCCGACGGTACCCCCGACAACCCCCAGGGCATCCCCGTCTTCGCCTGGAAGGGCGAGACCCTCGAAGAGTACTGGTGGTGCACGGAGCAGGCGCTGACCTGGCCGAACACCCCCACCGGCGGCCCGAACATGATCCTGGACGACGGCGGCGACGCCACTCTCCTCGTCCACAACGGCGTCGAGTACGAGAAGGACGGCAAGGTCCCCTCGCCCGACACCGCCGAGTCCGACGAGCACCGCGTCATCCTGGAGCTGCTGACCCGCACCGTGGGCGAGAGCCCCCAGAAGTGGACCCAGCTCGCCTCCGAGATCCGCGGTGTCACCGAGGAGACCACGACCGGCGTCCACCGCCTGTACGAGATGCACCGCGACGGCACCCTCCTGTTCCCGGCGATCAACGTCAACGACGCCGTCACCAAGTCGAAGTTCGACAACAAGTACGGCTGCCGCCACTCCCTGATCGACGGCATCAACCGCGCCACCGACGTCCTGATCGGCGGCAAGACCGCGGTCGTGTGTGGCTACGGCGACGTGGGCAAGGGCTGTGCGGAGTCCCTGCGCGGACAGGGCGCCCGCGTGATCGTCACCGAGATCGACCCGATCTGCGCGCTCCAGGCGGCGATGGACGGCTATCAGGTCGCCACCCTGGAAGACGTCGTCGAGACGGCCGACATCTTCATCACCACGACCGGCAACAAGGACATCATCATGGCCGCGGACATGGCCAAGATGAAGCACCAGGCGATCGTCGGCAACATCGGCCACTTCGACAACGAGATCGACATGGCCGGCCTCGCGAAGATCCCGGGCATCGTCAAGGACGAGGTCAAGCCGCAGGTCCACACCTGGAAGTTCCCCGAGGGCAAGGTCCTCATCGTGCTGTCCGAGGGCCGCCTGCTGAACCTGGGCAACGCCACCGGTCACCCGTCGTTCGTGATGTCCAACTCCTTCGCGGACCAGACCCTGGCCCAGATCGAGCTGTTCACCAAGCCCGACGAGTACCCGACCGGCGTGTACACGCTGCCCAAGCACCTCGACGAGAAGGTCGCCCGCCTCCACCTGGACGCCCTGGGCGTGCGCCTCACCACGCTCCGCCCGGAGCAGGCCGACTACATCGGCGTGAAGGTCGAGGGCCCGTACAAGTCGGACCACTACCGCTACTGAGCCCGGCGCTCCGCAGCAACCTCCAGGACAGGCCCCCGCACCCCCGTGTCGGGGGCCTGTCCCTTTGGCCGGTCCGGCCGATCCGGTTCGCCCGGTCGGCCCGTCCTCACACCCCAGGACCCCCATGCCCCGCGGCCGTTATTCGCTCCTCGATCCGCACGATCAGACCCCCTTCGCACAAGAACACTTCCACTGCGCCCCCGGCCCCTCCGGCTGGCGCTACGTCTCCCAGCTGACCGCCCCCTCGGGCGACCACCTGGGCTCCGTCGACCTCACCCTCGACGCCCTCGGCCGTCCCCTCCGCCTCGAACTGCACGCCGCGAGCTGGCAGGTGCGCGGCGCCGCCCTCGACGGCGTCACCTGGGTCCGTACGGACCCCACCGGCACCCATGCCACCGAAGGCAATGTGCGCGCCCACGCCTTCACCGGCACGTCCCCCGCGTTCCTCATCGCCACCGCCCGTCTCCTGCGCCTCACCCCTTCCTCCTCCGCGGCCGCGACCCGTGTCCGCCTGGTCGACTTCACGCATCCGGTCCTCGCCCCCCGCACCGTGGACCAGTCCTGGGCCTTGCTGAAAAGAGAAGCACACGCCACTGACAACGCCCCCCTGAGCGTGGACGAATACCAGGTCACAGCCCTGGACACCGGCGAACAACACACCGTGCACATCGCCGGGGACGTGGTGCTCGCGGCACCCGGGATCGAGCTGGAGGACCTGGAGTCACCGCCGTCGACGTTCGACGGAGAAACGGGATCCGGGTGACAGGCGGCCCCCGGCGCCCTACGCCGGGGGCGCGAACCCGGTGGACGGCTGTTCGGCGGGCGAGGCGTCCCCCTGACCGGGCACCGACGGAGATCCAGGCGTAGGCGCGTACCCAGTCACCCCAGGCACCGGCACCCCAGGCACCGGCACCCCAGGCACGGGCACCCCGGGTACCGGCATCCCCGATACCGGCACCCCCGGCCGCCCTCCGGCCTGAATTCCTCCCGCCGCCGCCCCACTCGCCGAGGCCCGCCGCATCTCCCGGACCTGCCGCTCCTGAAGCACCGCCGCCAGATACGCGGCCGGCTGCACACCCTGCGGCGCCGGAGCCCCCGTACGCTCCGCCACATCCGCGGCCAGACGCAGGGCCATGCTCCAACCGACCTGCGGATCCAACTGCTGCATCCGCGTCAGGTACTGCCGTATCGCGAGCCACAGACTGTCCGGCACCGCCGACAGATCCAGCGTGGCGAACCGCCCCGCCAGCCAGGGCGGAGGCGGCGGCACGAACCCGGCCGGCGCGGCGGGCACCCGCTCCCGCACCACCAGCGTCCCCGCGAACACATCCCCGAGCCGCCGCCCGCGCGCGGACACCAGCGAGGCGATGCACGCGATGACGCCCAACGTCATCAGGATCTCGATCATCCCGATCCCGCCGCGCACCAGCGCGTGCCGGAACCGGATCGGCCCACCGTCGTCCCGTACCACCCGCAGCCCGACGGCCATCTTCCCCAGCGACCGCCCATGGGTCAGCGTCTCCACGGCGATCGGCCCGCCCACCAGCACCAGCAGGAAGGACGCGATCGACAGCGCCATCTGCGCGGCCTCGTCCAGGGAGGCGGAGGCGATCGTGAGCGCCACGGTCACCAGGAGATACGCGGTGAAGGCCACGACGAGATCGAGCAGCACGGCCAACACCCTGCTCGGCAGCTTCGCCGGGCGCAGCTCCAACGCCACCGCCTCCCCGGTCACCAGCTCACTCACACCCGTCGTCCTTCCCCTGGTCCGCATCTACCACGATCAGTCTGCCAAGCTGAGAACGCGGAGCGCCGCAGTACGACAAGCTGACATCCACCAGGATCCGTCAGGATCCTCAGAAGAACAGCCGAGGAGCAGGCAAACCGATGGACCTCGACGTCTTCGTCACCGCCCATCGAGCGGAATGGGACCGCCTCGACACCCTGCTCCGTCGCCGCCGCCTCACCGGCGCCGAGGCCGACGAACTCGTCGCCCTGTACCAGCGCACCGCCACCCATCTCTCCCTGATCCAGTCCAGCGCCCCCGACCCCCAGCTGACCGGCCGCCTCAGCCAACTCGTGGCACGCGCGCGTAGCGCCGTCACCGGCACCCGACGCGCCTCATGGCGCGATGTCACCGACTTCCTCACGTACGGCTTCCCGGCCGCCGTCTACCGATCACGCCACTGGTGGGTCCCCACCGCCCTGCTCTCCACCCTGGTCGCCGCTCTCCTCGGCTGGTGGATCGGCACCCATCCCGAGGTCCAGGCATCCATAGCCGCCCCCGACGAACTTCGCGAACTGACCCGCCCGGGCGGCGAGTACGAGACGTACTACTCCAGCAATCCCGCCGCCTCCTTCGCCGCCCAGGTCTGGACGAACAACGCCCAGGCGGCGGCCCTCTGCCTGGTCCTGGGCGTCTTCCTGGGCCTGCCCGTCCTCTGGATCCTCTTCACGAACATGCTCAACCTGGGCGTCGGCTTCGGCCTGATGTCCTCGGCGGGCCGCCTCGATACGTTCCTCGGCCTGGTCCTGCCGCACGGACTGCTGGAACTCACCGCGGTCTTCGTCGCCGCAGGCACCGGCCTGCGCCTCGGCTGGACCGTCATCGACCCTGGCCCACGCACCCGGCGCACCGCCCTGGCGGAGGAGGGGCGCGCCGCCGTGGGCATGGCGATCGGCCTCGCCCTGGTCCTTTTCATCTCCGGAGCCATCGAGGGTTTCGTGACCCCGTCCGGCCTCCCGACCTGGTCCCGCATCACCATCGGCATCGCCGCCGAGTTGGCCTTCCTCGCGTACGTCTATGTCCTCGGCGGCCGTGCGGCCCGCGCCGGCGACACGGGCGACGTGGACGCCGCCGAACGCAGCGCGACCGTCCCGACAGCCGCCTGAGGCCACCCCGCAACCCGCGGAGACCGGCCTGATGTGCGGACAGGTCCGCTGAGCTGCTAGTGTCCTCTTCGCCCCGCAGGAGCTGTTGACACAGCGCCGGTGGGGAGGTAGATTCGAACAGTTGCCTGGAACTGGATGCAATCCGGTCGGCGACAATCAGAATCCACTCGCCTCTTCAAGTCGTCTCCTCAGTCTTTCGAGATTCGACTTCGATGTGGCGTCCCCCGATGGAATCGGAAATGGATGGCCGGTCGGACCGGCCGGAAACCTCTGATAAAGTCGGAACCGCCGGAAAGGGAATCGCGAAAGCGAGAACCTGGAAAGCGAATCCGAGGAAATCAGACCGGGAAAAGGTCTGATAGAGTCGGAGACACCGAAGGGAAGCCCGGAGGAAAG